>JBITAD010000142.1:0-3986 GCA_044439945.1 Blastopirellula sp. JB062 | reverse complement strand
CATCTCCCGGCGGAAAGAGATAATACGGATCGTACGCGCGACCTAAAAAGCCGGCCGTGCCCGACTTGTTGACGACGTTGCTCTCTTGCAGCGGTCGCGGCATCATCACAAACGGCAGCATCGGCACGTCGGGAGGAAGCAGCTTGATGATGTTGCTGCCGAAATTCGGATAGTCTTTGGGCGACGGCGGCTCTAACTGACCGCTGGGGCTTACCTTGTCGGCGGTATAGCCGGTATGCATCTGATAAATCGCCGCCGTATGATTGAACAAGCCGTTAGGCGAATAGCTCATCGAGCGGATTAACGAAACCTTGTCGGTCACTTGCGCAAACTTCGGCAAGTTTTCGGTCAGGTCGATGCCCGGCACTTTGCTATGAATCGTGCTGAAGGCGCTTTTCACCTTGTCAGGCACGTTCTCTTTCGGGTCCCACAAGTCGATATGACTTGGTCCCCCTTGCAAATAGACCATCAAGATCGACTTTGCCCGGCCCCAACCGGCGCCGGCAGCCTCGCTTGCGGCCGAAACTTCGCGCATTTGCATCGCTTGACCTAAAGTCATGCCGAGAAATGCGGAACCCCCGACTCGCAACAAATCGCGCCGAGTCGGACCCAAATGACGATCGCAGACGTCCTTGGCTTTGCGCCCAGGAATAACAAGCATGGCGAGAACTCCAAAATTGCGTTTTCCGACTTAACAACCCAAACGGATGTCGTCGGAGGTAGGATGGCTTCGATGAGATGCGGCAGGGCAGATAGGCAGGCGTGCCGCGAAGGTCCATCCGGCGCAAGGGGTATTGCGCGGTCCTCCTCGCTACTGGCTCGATCAACAACCCCAGGCTGATCGGCGTATCGCGCAGTATAGACCCGAATCGACGAACGAGTCAAATCTATTCCGCGTTAGCCATAGATTAGGGCGTTTCGGATACCTGTAATCTGATTTAGAGGCCGCCTAGCGGCGAAAGCGAGAAGTTCGTCGTTTCGATATTGACTCGAAATTTGCGATTTGATAATTACCGACGCGCCCAAGTATCGTTCCGGGAGAGGATGCCATGATTCGTCGCCAGTTTCTACGATTGTTTTCGATCGCGATCGCCGCGTTCGTCGGTTTGTTCGTTGCGCAGCAGCGCGTCGAATCGGGCACGGCGTCGTTGAAAGACACGTTAGAGAAAGGCTTGCGAGCGCGTCGTCCGATCGAATTCGAGTTTATCGCCGAGGTCGTCATGTTGGTTGACGACGGCACGCTGCCGAGAACCTTAGTCATGGCCTGCTTCGAATACGCACGCCGCCGCGATCGCTATCAACCATACCGCTATTTCGAGCCTGCGCTTCGAATACAAGCGAAGAAACTAGGGGTCGAAATCTAGCGTCGAATTCAATACCTCATTCATTTCGGCTTCGATTTCCAGATTCCAGCGGCCAGCTTCATCGATCTGCATAAAATAGTCGTAGAAAACTCGCTACTTCAATTTCTCGCATGACGCCAAGACCTAAAATCTCGGGCACGAAACAGGTATGGAATCGGCTCTTAGGTGAGCCAGTTCACATTTGGCGGGGTTGAAGCGGCCGAAATTGTTTGCGTCGCTTACCGGCAATGCGGCGCTTCGCGAATTCTCGATGAAGATTACGTCAGGGTGCTTTTCCCACAAGGCGTAACGTCAACAATGGCAAGAGCCCGGTTGGGTCGCTCTGCGGACCAATAGCGCCTCATCGTTGTTGAGAAGGACGCGGATGATTTCATTTTCTTCAGGCGCCGATTCGCCGCACCCCTTGCTCTCGCATCGCATGGGATGGGTCTTAGGCTGCGTCCTGGCGACGGCCCTTTTAAACGGAACGCTTTGGCATGGTCGGGCCTTGATCGTGGCCGGCATGCTGCTGCTGATCGTCTTGGTCGGTCTGTTGTTCCCCTATCTTTCGATTCGCAATCTTCAGGCCAAGGCGTTTCCGCTTTCGGCACGGGGCGAAGTCGGTCGAGCGTTGCCTCTGCGTTTGCAGATACGCAACCTGAATCTTTGGGCGTGGGGAACCGTGATCATTCAGGTTTTCGACGCCGCAAACGCGTCGGAGCGATCTTACGAACGGATGATCCCGCGAATCGATCGTCGCGGCGTCGTTCGAGAGACTTGGGAGACGATCCCGCAGGTACGCGGGTACTTTCCCAATAAGACTGGCGAGTTTCGCACCCGATTTCCGTTCGGGCTCAAGACGGCGCGAAAAAACTTTGTCGTCGAGTCTCAGGCCGTCATCTGGCCGGAGATCATTCCGATCCGGGGGCGCTTGTCGGCGTCGCGGCATGCCGGTCGGCATCACGCTGATTCGAGCAGCGGTCGATGGGGTGAAGAAGGCGACATCTCCGGCCCGCGACCGCACCAGCCGGGCGAATCGTTACGCCGGGTTCATTGGAGACATACGGCCCGCTATGGGTCGTTGATCGTCTGCGAGCGCGAGTCGGCCTCGTCGCACCGTTTGCGGATCCGGCTCGACTTGCTTCGCCGAACGGAGACCGATCTATCGTACGAGATTGCGATCAGCGCGGCGGCCAGTTTGATGAGACAAGCCGTCGATTCAGATTGGCAAGTCGATCTCGATTTGGCCGGCGTTCGAAATTGGGAAGGGATCGATCGGACTACTCTCTTTGCGTCGCTCGATTTCTTAGCGACTTTCGACGCGCAAACCTCGAAAACCGTTGACCCGCAACCGCCAACCGCCCGAGCCGAATTGGGGCGTTGTCTGCTGGTTACGCACCGTCCGCCGACAGACGAACATGAATTTGCGCGATATGACGCCGTCGTATACGTTGCCGCCGATCGGCTCGACGAACGGCATATCGGTAACGTGATCTGGTTGAAAACCGAAGAATCATGGCGAGACGCCTTGCGCGAGGTAGGAGATCAGCTCGATGTCTAAACGCCTATTTTCCGGTCGATGGGGGACCGCTTCCCGGGTGGAGCGTCTGACGCTGGCCGCCGGCATGGTCGGAGTCGCCGCCGCTAACGTGGCGATTTACGACGCGACGCCTCCCTGGCTCGTGCTGGGCATTAGCGCCGTTTGGGTCGCGGCGATTTTCGTGTTATCGCGCTTGACCGCCGCCGCGCAACGCTTCTTTTCGCCGAATGTGCAAGCCGCGCTAATGTGTGCGGCGACGATCGTGCCGCTGTTGCGCGTCGTTGCGTTGGGCGTCGACGGACGCATCGACGCGCTATTGATGGAATCGCTCCGGAATTTATGCGCCGCTTCCGCTTTATTCGCATTCGACCATGTGCGTCGCAGGGCCACGTTATTCTCGGGGATGCTGTTGGTACTGTTCGTCTTTACGCTCGACGGATCGTTGATCGTGGTTGGTTGCGTCTTAGCGCAGTTATTGATCGTAACCTTGTGGCTCGTCGCGAACGATCAAGAGCCATGGCGCGAACGTTCGACCGTTCCGGCCGCGCCTTGGCGGCTCGATTTTATGACTTCGTGCATTTTGCTCGTCTTGGGCGGATTCGTCGCGGCGACCTTACTTTATCCGACTGATCAACGTCGCTTGGGTCAAACGCTAGACGAGCTGCTGCGGAACGAACATCGCGAGGCGAACGCGGTCGAACTCCGCCGCGAGCTCGATGATCAAAGCGCCGCGCTCGACAAGGCCGCTCAAAAAAAATATGGCGCCGCCGACGATGACGATGCGACGAACGACCGGGCGAACCAAAAGTCGGACATCTCCTACTTCTCGACGCAGCGCACATTACCGCCTGAAGAGCCCTCTTATCAAACGCTGTTTCAACTTGCCGGCCAACAGGTGCGGCATATTCCGACGACCCAATTTGATCAATTCGACGGACGAAAGTGGCGCGCTGAAGCGAATTCGATTATCCCCCGCGTGACCGGCCAAATCGCCGATCAAGAAGGTTTGCTCAAACTGGTGAACCGCAACGATCTCGATTTTTCCGAGTTTCAAGGAGACGTCGATGTCGGATCGCAGCAGTTTCTCGAACAGTTTCGGAGCA
>JBITAD010000141.1:0-17121 GCA_044439945.1 Blastopirellula sp. JB062 | reverse complement strand
GAAAATCTCTTTTGATGGTTTTGCGCCATGCAGCCCATCACCCCGATGATTTTTTCAGGATGACTCGCTTTCAAGTCGCGCAGTCTGCCCAGGTGGCTATAGGTTTTGTTTTCGGCCTGTTCGCGTACGCTGCACGTATTAAACAGCAGCGTGTCGGCCTCGTCCGGCTTCGTCGTCAGTTCATAGCCTTGCTGGCGCAAGCTAGCGACGACCAACTCGCTGTCGAGCATATTCATCTGACAGCCGACCGTATCGATATAAAGACGTCTGGGCATAACTCAAATCACAAGGAGGCGGATCGCGCGACGCGAACGGCGGCGATCCCGGCGAAATTCGGATCGATAATTCACTAAGCGGCGTCGCGAGATTTTTCTAGCAGTTGCTCGAACATCGTTTGCCGCTTTTCTTCTTCTTCGCGACGTTTCCGCTTTTTCATCGCTTCAACCGCGCGCTGGTGCTCTTCGTCAAAGGCTTTTCGCAATTGGGCGGTCAACGCATTGCGACGCTGCCGCATAAAACGGACCAGCGACATCACGGCGAAATAGGCCGCCGCCGCATACACGATCCAATCCCACTTTGACATCACCGGGCTCCCTTCCTTGGTCCCAAACCTTATTATAGTAACGGAAAATAGGGGGTCGAAGCGAGAGGGAAACCGGTCGAAGTCGGCGGCGCCCCGTCGATCCTGCGGCAAATCGACCGCTGGCGCCGCTAGCCGAATCTTCAATAAACGGCTCCTATCGCACAAAAACGACAGAATCGCTCAACTCCTCTCCATCGTTACCCCGATCAAAAATGATGTCCGATTCGCTGCGCGGCCCAGTAAGGCCGCACATCTGTTAGGGGGGGATTTATGAATAGGACGCGAAACGACAACCATTTGCGGCGAATGATCGCTTGCGGTTGCGCCTACGGATTGACGGCATTCATCTTTTCGATCTCCATTCCGGCGGAAGTTTTCGCTTCGCGATGGTCTGAACCGTCGCCGTCAAATCCCGCGACGAAAAACAGGACCAGCGACTTGCCGCCGACGCCCGGTCTAAAGCGTCTGCCGCCGGTTGCGCCTGAAGCTGCGCCGAAAAGCGTGAACGCGGTGACGACCCCGGCTGCGATTCCGCAAGCCGAGCCGATCGATTGGCGACGCCCCTCGATGGTGATGGGACCGCATCGCGGCAGGTCGACCCCGCAACCGTCGCAAGTCCGCTTGGTCAGCGACGTCAGCCCAGCGGCGCCCGCCGTCGATTCGCCTCGTAGCTCGACTGCGACAAATACTTCGGAATTGATGCCGGCGCACACGACTCCGCAAAACGGCGCCACCGCGCCGAAAACGAAGCAAGTCGACTTCGCCGGGGCGTCGGCTTCGCGATACTCGCAAACGTCGGCCTCGCTCGCCGCTGACGAAACGTCGAAATTTTTACCGCATTACGCGAGAAAAGCGGCCGACCTAGCGAACCCTGCCGAAGCTTCGTCGGCGCCGCCGATCGAAAAGCCGAACTTTGCCCGCGTCACCGACGAGTCGACTGCGATCGCCGCCGTTTCCAGCGAGCTCTCGCCGATCTACGTCTGCCGCCTGCTCGGCCTCAAAGCGACCGACCAAAATCCGGCTCAATAGTCGCTAGAGCCGGGGCTTCAAAACCGTTTTCGCGCCCAAGCTCTTCTGTTGCAAGAATACGCTTCGTCGATGCGAATCGCTGAAGCAGGCATGCCGAAAGCTGAAGATCGAAGCTGATATGCGGCATTGAAAACCAGGCTTTATAAACTGACGCCCGGCGTTGCCGCTCGCACGCTGTCGCTTTGCCCAGTTGAGGCGAACAGCTTGCGTTCGCTTCTCTCGCCGTTAGCGGCGCAAGACCGACTCGCCTGGCCCGTTGGTCGTTTGCGGCGGGCTATAACGAACCGGATTGGCGTTGGCCGGCTCTAACAACCATTCGTTTGAAGGGGGTTGCGATTGCCCCGGCTGTTCGGCGACGTCGCCCTGCTCATACTGGGGCGCTGCGGCGATCGCCGCGGCAGGAGTCGGCGTCGGCGGCTGCCCAGCGGGAACCGGTTCGACGGCCGATTGTTTCCAAATATCAAACAAGGTGCGCGGCGTTCCGCCTGCCAGCGCAGGAGTTGGTTGCTGGGCGACCGACCGAAACGCAGCGACCGTTTGCCGCGCCGCCGCCAGCAATTCGTCGGAAGAACGCTGCGTCGCTTTCTGATAGTAGGCGGTCAGCGCCGTCTGATTGACAGGCAACGCCCCTTCAGGAAATTCTGGACGATCATAATTTTGTTCCGGGCGTTCAAACAACTGCCCGCAATCGATGCAATGCGTCAGGGCTTCGACCGCCATGATGCGAACGCGGGGCGAGTTTTCCGAAGGATTGCCATCTTTATCGCTCCCTTCGGCACAAATGCGAAGCGCTTCGCAGGCCGCTTTGGTCATGGTGCGCGCTTCGGCGAAGGCGATCGCCGCCTGAAAGCGAACGCACTCGCTGCGATCCGAACGCAAACTAGCGATCAGCGCCGCTTCCGCCTCGGGATACCAATGCCAATCGACGGCCGCCAGCGCCTTAACGGCGGCGACTCGCGCCGGCACTTGCGCTTGATCTTGGGCGATTTTCGCAGCCGCCGCTTGCGCCGGCGAGACAGGCTGGCCGTCCGGTCCGACTCCATTGGCGATTTGATTTTGGACTTGGTTGTAGACGCTGTTGCACGGGGGCGGCAAGATTCCGCCGGTCATCATGCTGACTGGCGCAAAAGAGTCATGCAGAAAGTGCCCAAACGCCGAGTTACAACAATCAACGTGCTTGGCGTGCAAGCAAGAGCAGATTTCGCTAAAAAACCCGCCGCTAGCGGCGGAAGGAATCGGCGCCAGCGCCGTCGTAGGATAGGCGCCTGCACTGCCTGCGGCCGCAGTCGGAACGCCCGGTACGTCTTGAGCGCAACATAAACTTGCCGTCAGCATTGCGATCGCCGGCACGGCGAAAATTGTCCTACGCATCCTTGGTTACCTTCCAACGAACGATGAAGCGGTACAGCATGTACTCGTAGAGTCCGATGAAAGTCAAGGTCAAGTCGCCGACCGGAAAGAGATTTTAGATTCGCCTTGTCGTCGGATTCATTTTTTCCTACAACCCCGCCGCGGCATTATCCGATTCCCTAACCACAACGCGTACCGCGTGGGCAAACCATCTCGCAATCCGACGCTCGTTTTTCCAACGATCTTGTGCCTGTTCGCAAGTTGCGTCTGTGCACAAGTTAGCGCTCAAGAGATTCGCCGATTGCCGCCGGTCGACGACGACGCGATCGGCATCGAAAATCGGGCCGTCTATCAAACGCCGGTCGATCGCGCGTTTCGTTTCGATTCGGTTCCCATCAGCTTTCAATCGCAACAGCCTTTGCCCAAGCCTCCCGAGTCGCCCGAGGTCGTGCCGAGCGGCCCTCCCGTGCAAGTTGCGCCTGTGCCGGACCAGCAGTGGGAAGATTGGGGAGCGTACCAAATACCGCTAAACGGCTGCAGCACCTGCGGCGAATGTCGCTGCGAACCCTGCACGGCGACGACGCGCGTCGGTCGCTTTTTATGGCTGATTCAACACGCAGTCTGCTGCGTCGATCCTTGTTACGAACCGGCCTGGAAACCGCTCGAAGATTCGGCGTTTTTCGTCGCCTCGCCGCGCCCGCAAGGGACGATGCGTTTTCGCTGGGACGCCGGTTACGGTTTGTCGACTCCCGACCGAGCCGAATACTTTTGGGCCAAAGCCGGAATCGGTCCGACCCCGACCGGCACGTACGTGCCTGACGTCGACTACATGACGCTGTATCAATACACCGAAACAGGCGGAAAAAAATTCGCCGCGACCTTTGAATACCGTTATATGGAAGTCGACCCGACCGGTGCGCCGCATGGCGCCGGCTTCGGCGACTTGACCATCGGCACCAAAACGTTGCTGTTCGATAACGGCCTGTTTCAGGTCGCCTTTTTAATGAAGACGCATACGCCGACCGGTCGGGCGGGGCGCGGCCTTGGCACCGGCCACCTTTCGCTCGAACCGTCAGTCGTCGTCGGCATACACGTCGCCTCCGAAACGTATCTGCAAATGGAAGTCGGCGAATGGATTCCCATTGCGGCCGATCCAACTTACGGCGGATCGTTGCTGCACTGGGGCGCCAGCCTGAATCATACGCTCGCCTATCCGGCGCCAAGCTCGCCGCTAATCGGCACGCTCGAACTCGAAGGCTGGTCGTTTCAAGCAGGCGCCTATACCAACTCGGCCGGCGTGGCGACCAGCGCCAGCGGAGCGACCTACGTGCAAAGCGCCGCCGGCGTGCGTTGGTTTATCTGCAAAAGCTACGACGTCGGCGCCTCGTGCGCCGCCGGCATCACCGAAGAGCATTGGGCCGACTTTCTCTTCCGCACCGATTTTCGCGTCCGCTTTTAACGCCCCCGATTCTCGCGTCGGCAAGATTTACTTCACGGGTTCGTGAACCGCGCGATCGATCTTCTTTTCAGCGCCGGTCAGATAGTCGGCGCCGCAAACGACAAGCGCTGCGACGATAGCCGCCGCCGCACAACCGATCAACTCTCCGCCGCTCGCCGGAAAGATCGTCGGTTGGTCCGCCCAGGGCCAAAGCTTGCGCATGGCCCCCACCATAAAGCCGCACATCAACGCCATCGTTTGCGGTTCGTATCGATACAACAACCAACGCAAAAACTTGCTAAACGCGATCAAGCCGACGGCGCAGCCGATCGCAAAGACAAAAAACTGAACCAGTTCGGCGCTGACCGCTTCTCCTTTAAGCAGCGATTTCGGAATGCCGCTGAGATAGTGATACATGCCCAAGATCAACAAGATGTAAGAGCCGCTAATCCCGGGCAAGATCATCGCGCTGATCGCAACCATTCCGCAACAAAAGGTGAATCCCAGATGCGGCGCCGCGTGAACTTCTTCCAGCGTTTCTAGCCCAGTCAGCCAATATGCGAATAGCGCTCCTCCCAAGCCGAGCAGCGCAGAAACGATTCGCAAGTTCGTCGTTTGCGCATCAATCAATTTCATCACTAACCAACTCGATGCGGCAATCGCGCCGAAAAATATCGCATAAGCGTAAGGACGTGCCGGATTTCCATCGGCAATCAATTCATGAATCAAAATGATAAACGTCGCCAAACCGACGACGACGCCGCCGCCCAGGGCCAGCAAAAAGAAAAAATCGATCCGTTGCGCCAACGCTCGCCATTGGCGTTTTAACAGCAATTGGACCGCTTCCGCGTCAAAATGGCTAATCGCGGCGACTAAGCGTCGATAAATTCCCAGCACCAGCGCAACGGTTCCGCCAGAGACTCCGGGGATCGCGTCGGCGGCGCCCATCAACAAACCGCAGCCCCAATGCCGAGCCGCAGCTCGCAGCCAATGGGATGACGTAGAACTTGAATTTGGGAGAGAGTCGTTCATGCCGGCGGCGCTTGTCGCAAGAGGGTGCGCGTTTCAGGAAACGGAGAAAGTCTGCGAGGATTGTAGAAAAGAATCGTCTTTCTCCATAGCCGAGTCGACATGCACAATCTCTGATTTCGCTTGACCGGCGCATTTTAGAGCCTTACATTGCTGGAATCCGCTCCTAAATGAACGGCTAACCGCCGTTACGCTAGAGTCGTATTATTTTCGCTTATCCCATAACGCAATCTTTTCCACGAAACAAAGGCCTTGCCGGAACTGATCTGGCAAGAACAACAGGGATGTTTCTTGAGCGATCGGCAGACTCGATTACCGTCCAAGCGCCAGCGAAACTAAACTTGTTTCTCGAGCTGCTAGGCAAACGCGACGATGGCTTTCATGAACTGGAAACCATCATGACTGCGATCAACGTCTTCGATACTCTGCGCATGACGGCGACCGACGACGGCGAGATCTCGTTGCGTTGCCGTTTCGTACCGGGCTATGCCGCGGCAACTGTCGCCCGATCGTTCGGCGCCGCCCAGCCCGACGCCGAAACGCAACTGGGCGACTTGCCGGCGGGGCCGGCGAATCTGGCGTATCGCGCCGTCGAACTGGTTCGCCGTACGGCCGGCATCGATCGCGGCGCCAACGTCGAATTGGTCAAACGCATTCCGGCCGCTTCCGGTTTGGGCGGCGCGTCAAGCGACGCGGCCGCCGCTTTAGTCGCCGCCGATCACGTCTGGCAACTTGGCTGGTCGCGCGAAAAACTGTCGCGGCTCGCCGCCCAACTCGGCAGCGACGTCCCCTTTTTCTTACATGCCGGGCTGCTAGGCGGCGGCTTGGCCGTTTGTCGCGGTCGCGGCGAGATCATCTCTCCCCTGTCGATCGCGCGACGATTGCACTTTGTCGTCGTTCGTCCAGCGGGCGGTCTGTCGACGCCCGATGTTTTCCGCCGTTGTACGATTCCTGATCAAGCCGCCAGCGCTCAACCGCTTTGCGATTCGTTGCAGACCGATTCAATTTTCGAGATTGGTCGTCAAATGCACAATCGTCTGACTGAACCTTCGCGTCAATTGTCCAGCGAGATCGACGCGTTGACCGCCAAAATGGCGCAAGCGGGCGCCGTTTCTTGCCAAATGTCGGGAAGCGGAAGCGCCTGTTTCGCCCTTTGCAAAAATGCGCAACATGCCGGCGCGGTTGCGGCGAAACTCAAGAATCAACGCTTGGGGGTAACGTTTACGGCAAGCACTTGCGGCGTACATTGGAATTAGAGCGACTCATCAAAAAACAAATCGCAAGCGACAGAAGCAAGGCGGGGCATTACGACGATTTCATCGGAACTTACGGCAATTAGAGGCGACGCGACCTTCGTAACGAAGCTAAAATAAACGACTTCGGCTGCGAACCAGCGACCAGCGCGACTGCCAACAGGGAGAGATACGCTGTGAATATCACCGAAGTTCGTATCAAACTCATGGAAGACGCGAGCGACCGTCTACGTGGTTTTTGTTCGATCACGTTTGACGACGCGTTCGTCGTTCGCGATTTAAAAATCATTGAAGGCGCCAGCGGCCCCTTCGTCGCCATGCCCAGCCGCAAGCTGACCGCGCATTGTCCGCAATGCGGCGGCAAAAACCATCTTCGCGCCGGATATTGCAATAACTGCGGATTCCGCCTGCGATTGCCCCCGGCCGAACGCACTGCGGACGGCCGCGCCAAACTGTACGCCGACATCGCCCATCCGATCAACTCCGAGTGCCGCGAGATGATTCAAAATCGGGTGATCGAAGAATACGAAAAAGAAGTCGAACATGCCAAGCAGCCCGGCTATCGTTCGCGCTACGACGATTTCTACGGCGACGCCGGCGAAGATTATTACGAAGAAGATTCGTTTGACGACGGCGAGCGAGCCAAACGAAAAAAAGAATCCGAATCGCAAGATCAAGCTCATCCGCCGCAGCCGAAACCGACAGGTCCGCACCAATCGAGCGGCGCCGCTTCGCAACCGCCCGGCAAACGCAAATTCGGGCAAGGAATCTTTGAAGATTAAAGCGAGTCACCAGTCGCCGCACTCTTGCGACAATTCTCGCAGGTAATCGATCGCCTCGCGGACGTCGGCGACTTGCACGCCGATTTGCCGCGCTCCCTCGTCGCACTTGCCCAACAACAGCAAGTCTTCGTAATCTTCCGATTGTCGCAACCGCCGCTTCGCCCGCGCGCCCAAGGTTCCCTCAAGCAGCGCATGCGCCGACATATGATGCTCGATCAACCAGGCGGTTCGCTGGCTGATCGTATCGCCGAGCGCTTCGAGCCCGGCGCGAACATGATCGCGAGGGTCGATCGCTTTGCCCACGTCGTGCAGCAGGGCCGCCAACAAAAAGTCTTCGTCATACGGCGATTCGCACCGCGCCAATTCAAACGCTTGCAAACTGTGATACAACGCGTCTCCCTCTGGATGATAAATCAAGTTTTGCTTGACGTACTCCAGCGGCAGCAGCAACATTTCGTAATGCAAAAAGCGGTCGACCCGATTCTCGGCCGCGGCCAATTCTTCGTCGGCGTCGGAGTCCGGATATTCGGCCGTGAGAAACTCTTCCAACTCGCGAATGCTCATTCGCCGCATCGCCTTGCCGGTGATCGAACTCTTAAAGACGTAGTGCGCCTTATCGCTCGGATAGACCGTCAGTTCGATCGGGTAGACGTCTTGCACATGAACATGAACGTAAATTTGCGTCTCGCCTTGCTTGCGGACCTCTTTGCGTTCGACGTCGAAAAACGCCCCCTCTCGCTCTAGCGCGGCGACGATCGGCTCGACGCTATCGGAGAAAAGATGAATATCGATATCCGATCCGCGACGTACATGGCCGGTCAAGACGCTGCCGATCAGCCGCGGGCGAAAATTAGCGAGCCGCTTCATCGTATGCAACGCCGTAAAACGCATCTCGCGGAGATGATCGAGCCGCGAGTCTCCCTCAAACATTCGAGCCAACGATTGCACTTCGTCTCGAATCTCGGCGTTGCTGGGCAAATCGGCCGGCTTCACTCGGCCGCGATGCAACCGCCGAGCCGCTTTGAGTTTGGCTCGAAAATATTCCGACTCT
This sequence comes from Blastopirellula sp. JB062, assembly GCA_044439945.1. Lineage (GTDB taxonomy): Bacteria > Planctomycetota > Planctomycetia > Pirellulales > Pirellulaceae > Blastopirellula. Next base: position 8,606 of record JBITAD010000141.1, on the reverse strand, counting down.
TGGCGCTCGTACATCAATCGCGCCGCGTCGCTGGCGATTTGTCGCCGAAGTTTGGAAGAGTCCATCACTACAAGTGCCGACGAATTCATCGCCTGAGCGTCGGCGACAAGGCGTTTGAAATAAACCAAGGCCAAGCGGCGCCGATGCGCTTTGAGCCTTCGTTTATCGTATGCCCTCGGCCCTGGTCTGGGTAGAGCCGCGATCCTCAACGGGCGGCGGCGCACCGCGCCGTGCCGGCAATCCAGCGCCCTCTCCCGACAACCGAACTACCGGACGGCAACGGTGCGCACGTCAGCCACGATTGGTTGCCACACCGGATTAGTTTGCGACGAAGCGACCGCAGTCGGTCGAGCGACGCAGGGGTGCAAACTTTATGCCTTCGCTTGTCAGAGGAAGTGGACATTTTATGACCGCCGATCTAACCTGCTCGACAGCCTAGGGTTAACGTCGCTTGCCCCGATCGCTTTCTTTTATTTCGGCCCTCGGCAAACGGCCTTTCGCTCGCCAAAGCGTCGCGATTGCCCAATTCGCTCGCAATGAACTGTAGAAGGTTTTTGCAGCCACGATCGTGCGGTAAGATAAGTCCATTTCCAACGACACTCCTCTATAGCGTGATCTCATTACTTTTATGAAAATCGTCAAATATCTGGATGCCGCACAATCGCCCCGCACGGGCTGGTGGGATGGAGACCTGATTCGCCCTCTCACGATGTCCCTGTTTCCGTTGCTCGAAATGCGGGACCCCGCCGAAGTCGCCAAGTCGCATGTTTCGCCTCACTGCGAACCGATTCCGTTTGCGACGGCCGCCTTGCTCCCTCCGCTCGAACAGCACGAAGTTTGGGCGGCCGGGGTCACCTATACGCGCAGCAAATCGGCTCGCATGGAAGAGTCGGAAGCGGCCGCCGATTGTTACGATCGGGTCTATGCGTCGCCGCGGCCCGAACTATTCATGAAAGCGACGCCCCACCGGGTGAGCGGCCCCGAACAACCGCTGCGCATTCGGACCGACTCAGGCTGGAACGTCCCCGAACCGGAACTTGGCCTGGTACTAAACTCGAAGTTGCAGCACGTCGGATACGTCGTCGGCAATGACATGAGCAGTCGAGACATTGAAGGAGAAAACCCGCTCTATCTGCCGCAAGCGAAAGTCTACGATCAATGTTGCGGGCTGGGGCCTTGCATCGCCCTGCGGAACGAGTTTGACGCCGCGCTGCCGAACTTGGCCGATATCAAAATTGATCTCGTCGTTCTGCGCGGAGGTCAAGCGGCGTTTCGCGGTTCGACCGACATCGGCGAAATGGCCCGATCATTCGAAGATTTGATCGGTTATCTTGGTCGTGATAACACGTTCCCCAACGGCGCAATTTTGCTGACCGGAACCGGCATCATTCCGAACAACGAGTTTACGCTGCTCGCGGGCGATGTCGTCGAAATCACGATCGCCGGCATCGGTACGCTGCGCAATCCGATCGTCCAAGGTTAATCCGCACCAGCGGCGAACGTTTGGGTACGCTGCGGCGTCCTGCAAAGCGGCCAAAAAAGTTAAGCTGAAGCGAATCGCGCGTTCGGCCTTGCCAAATTCCGCCTTCTTGTAGAAAGACTTTACGATGTCTCAGATGCAGCCTGTATTGATCGCCGGTCAATGGAAAGCGGCCGAATCTTCCGGCGCCTTTCATGCCGAAAACCCAATGACGAAGGGCCCGCTGCCGCATCCCTACCCGATCAGCGCTTGGCAAGATCTCGACGCCGCGCTGACGGCGGCTGACCAAGCCTTTCGCGCGTTGGGCAAATTGCCGGCCGAACAAATCGCCTCGTTTCTATCGCGTTTCGCCGACTTGATCGACGAGAACGCCGATTCGCTGTGCGAAACCGCTCACGCCGAAACCGGCCTGCCGATCTCTCCCCGATTGAAAGATGTCGAACTGCCGCGCACCTCGAATCAACTTCGTTTGGCGGCGGCCGCCGCCAGCGAACGATCGTGGACGCAATCGACGATCGATACGAAAAATAACATTCGCTCTTATTTTGCGCCGCTTGGCCCTGTCAGCGTGTTCGGCCCTAACAACTTTCCGTTCGCGTTCAACAGCGTCGCCGGCGGCGACTTTGCCGCCGCGATCGCCGCCGGCAACCCGGTCATCGCCAAAGCGAACCCCTCTTGTCCCGGCACGACGCTCGCCTTGGCCCAACTCGCCTTTGAAGCGATTCGACAAACCGACCTGCCGCCGGCGACCGTTCAACTTTTTTATCATTCCAATTACGACGACGGGGCGCGCCTTGTCTCCGACCCCAGAATCGGCGCAACGGCCTACACCGGAAGCCGCCGCGCCGGATTAGTGCTGAAAGAGGCGGCCGACAAACATGGCAAGCCGATTTATCTTGAACTCTCAAGCGTCAATCCAGTCGTCATCCTGCCGGGCGCCATCCAAGAACGGGGCGACCAACTGGTCGACGAATTCGTCGGCAGTTGTTTAATGGGAAGCGGACAGTTTTGCACTAACCCCGGTTTGATTCTGCTGATTGACGACGCCGCCAGCCGAAAATTTATTGCGGACGCCGCCGCAAAGTTTACGGCGGCGCCTGTCGGCACGCTGTTGACCCACGGGGTCGAAACCTCGTTGGCCGTCGCGATTCAAACGCTTCAAGAAGCGGGCGCCGAGCAACTGGCAGGCGGCGCGATCGGCGCCGGAGCCGGCTATAGCCATGCGAACACGTTGCTGAAAGTCGACGCCGCCAAGTTCCTGAGCGACTCCGAAACCTTTCAAACCGAAGCGTTCGGCAACAGTTCGCTGATCGTCGTCGCGCAAAGCCTGAACGAAGCGGCCCAGGTGCTTGACTCGCTCGAAGGCAACTTGACCGGCTGCGTTTACAGCGACTCGCAAGGGGCTGACGACGCAGCGTACGACGAAATCGAACCGCTTCTACGAAGCAAAGTCGGTCGCCTGCTGAACGACAAAATGCCGACCGGCGTGGCGGTCAGCCCGGCCATGAATCATGGCGGCCCCTTTCCGGCGACGGGGCATCCCGGTTTTACGGCCGTCGGCATTCCCGCGGCGCTAATCCGTTTCGGCAGATTGCAATGCTACGACAACGTCCGCCTTGCCCGCTTGCCGGCTCCGCTGCAAAACGCCAACCCAACCGGCCGCACCTGGCGCCTGATCGACGGCAAATGGACAACCGCCGACATCCCCGCCGAAGCGCCGCCCGCTTGAAATAAAGACGAAACCCAACCGCAGCGACAACGCCCCCCGTGACGCGCATGCCCATTGCCTACGCGCGAACCAACCAAGAGAACCCTCGCATGAAATCCCTGACCAAAGAACTGTGGATGGATATTCCGAAACGGCGCCAGATCGTTTCGATCCACTCCGAAGTCGAAGAACTAGTCGCCCAAAGCGACGTCCAAGACGGCTTGGTTCTTGTCAATGCGATGCATATCACCACCAGCGTGTTTATCAACGACAACGAATCTGGTCTGCATGCCGATTACGAACGTTGGCTCGAAGAGCTCGTTCCCTTCAATGCCGGAACCGATCCGAAAAGCGGCGGTTATCTACATAACCGCACCGGCGAAGACAATGCCGACGCCCACCACAAACGACAGATCATGGGGCGTGAGGTCGTGGTTGCGATCACCGGCGGCAAATTGCACTTGGGGCCATGGGAGCATATCTTCTATTACGAGTTCGACGGAAAGCGACGGAAAAGGGTGCTGGTGAAGATCATCGGCGAATAGCAGATCATGGCCGATACCGATCCTAATCAGTCGCCTGAAATCGACGCCCCCAGGGCCGAAGCGCCGCTTGACGACCGTTTTTTGAAGACGAGCCGGGCGATCGTCAGTGCGGGGATGCTGTTGGGGTTTGTCGCAACGGCGATTCTAGGCAGAGAATTCAAGGCCAACGATCCGATCATCGGCCCGCTATTGGGGCCGCTCTCGTTCGTTTGGCTCGTTGCGTTCTTCCATCTGTTCTACAGCGTGGTTCGCCCTTATTTGTCGCGATTCGTTCAAATCCTTTGTTACGTCTTCTTCGCGATCCTCGTCCTCGTATTGGGCAAAATTCTGGCGGTCGATCCACTTCTTTAAGATTCCGTCGTCGATTGAGTTCTCTGCGATTCGTTCCGCTGCGGCTCGATTGCGCTATCGCGACCAACCGCGGAGGATCGACAACACGACGCTAACGATCAGGCTCAGCAGCAAACAGGTGACGAGCGGAAAATAAAAGCGAAAGTTTTCGCCTTCAATCCGAACGTCTCCCGGCAAACGACCGAGCCAGCTTATCCGAGAGGCGAAAAGCAGCCCGATTCCCGCCGTACCGATCAGGCTGCCGATCGCCAGTAAAATCCAACCGTAGGTTTGCATAGCCAAATTACGATGGTTTAGATCGTCGTCGACGACCAAGCCGGCGGATCGCTCGCGGGGAACGATTCGTCGCTCGACTCATCAACACGATCGCGCGGCGCCTCGTCCGCCGTTTCGTCACGCGTCCAAGAAGCGATCAACTCGTTCGCCGCTAAGATCCGGTCTAGCAGTTCTTCGGTTTCCGCCGGAGGGACCAATGCGCAAAACAGTTTGGCCTGTCTTCGCACGGCGTCTTCTTTGTCGGGCAAGTGGGCGACGTGCCGATTTGCCGCCGCTTCTACCCGGTCGCAAACGTGTCGCCACTGTTGGGTCATCTGCAAGTCGTTCATCGGTCGTCTCCTTCGCATTGAGATGGTTGAATCGCAGTGCGCGTGCCGCGCATCGATTCGCTCGCCCTCAACTGCAATTGTAGACGCCGCCGCGCCGCGTTCGCTCAAAGTCTCCGCTTCCGCCGCAGTTGCGCCCCAAAAGCGGGTGGACAGTTGGCTCGCGCGGTCGGTTTAGTAATCGGCGCCGTTGATGCTGTCGATTACCGAAATCTGCCATGCATGTTGCATCTTTTTCAGCTTGGCGACGACCTGGGGATGCTGTTTGAGCACGTTCTTTTTTTCGTATGGATCAGCGGCCAGATCGTACAGTTCGAAGCGGACTTCTCCTTTTTTATTTTCGATACGATGCAACTTCCAATTGCCGTCGATTAGAGCGGCGTGTCCTTGCAGGGACTGCTTCGACGTCGGCGGCTGCGGAAGCTTCGCCGCGTTTTGGCTGACCTCATCAGCCGACAGATCGCCGCCGTCCGCTTGTGCGGCCATCAGATCACGCATCAACGAGTCGGATGGAGTCGAAATGCCGCGGATCGCCATTTGCCAAAACCCGATCGCTTCAGGCCGCGTCGTCTGGTTTGCCTCTAGCAGCGGCAACAAGTTAACGCCGTCTAATCGAGGCTGGCCGTCGTCAGACAAACCGGCGGCGGCGGCCACCGTCGGCAAGATATCGCACGTCGTCGCGCGAATGGCGGTCGCTTGCGGCTTCGCAAAACGGGCGGGCCACTCCAAGATCGCCGGAACTAACAACCCGCCTTCGTAAATCGAGCCCTTCTTCTGCCGAAACGGCCCAGCCGAACCTCGCGCTTTTTCTGCGCCGTTGTCGCTGCAGTACCACAAAATCGTGTTGTCGCGCAGGTCAAGTTCTTTGAGCGTTTGCCGAATTTTGCCGTATGCGCGATCGATGCCTGTCATCTCGCCGTAATAATCGCGAAATTTCTTAGGCTCCTTTTCGTAGAGTCGCCGATCGGCTTCGGCGGCGATATGCGGGTTATGGGGCGAGCCAAACCAAACGACCGCCAAAAAAGGGTGATCCGTCTCGGCTTGCTTGCGTATCCAGTCAATCGCCAAATCGGCCGTGACGTCCGAGCTTTCGCCTTCGTACTGTACGGCGCGGCCTTGATCGCACAAGACTGGGTCGTTGTCGTAAAAGTTGGGCGCGCTGACCCAGCGATCGAAACCGCACTTGCCAGGATTAACGGGGCTATCGCGGCGTACCGAGCCAAGATGCCATTTGCCAAAGTGCCCCGTCGCATAGCCCGCTTGCTGCAAACGTTCGGCCAGCGTGATCTCTTGCGGGCGAATCGGCCAACCCCACGCATAGACGGCCGAACGGTTCGGGTTGCGCCCGGTCAGCACGCTGCAGCGCGTCGGCGAGCAAACCGGGGCGGCGGCGTAAAAACGATCGAATCGGACCGCTTCGGCCGCCGCTTGATCGAGCTGCGGCGTTTGGATCGCCGGATGCCCGTTATAGCCGACGTCGCCCCAACCTTGGTCGTCGGCCATTACCAAAATAACGTTCGGCCGATCAGTCGACTCTGCCTGAGCCGGGCTCGCCGCAACGTGCAAGGCGCACACGATCGCCCCGATAACCGCCAGCACGCCTGGCGTAGCGATGCGGCGACCATCATCGAATTTACCTCGCAGAGACGTTAAAGCGGACCGGTTTTGCATCATATTGAATTCCTGAATAGGGAGCGGTTTGATTTCGAGTTCGCGCTGATTCGCACTCGACAGGCATGCAGGCCGTAGGCGTGAGGGGAATCGGGCGGATCAACGATACGGAGATCGTATGACGGTCGATCAGCGGGCCGTGATTCCCACTCCCAGTCTGTTCGCTTGTTCGTCGCGAGTCAATTCTAGGCGAATGCGCCGCAAGCGGCCGATACTCCGTATTTTCGAGTCACCACGAAGCGAAGCCTTGTCGCATTTTGCAATGCCGCCGCGGCACAGGACCGCGGGACTCCGACGCACGCGTATTTCCTGTCCTGCGGTCCCGCGCCCCGAATTAGGGTAAAATGCGCAGAGTAGGAAGCTTAACTTCGCTTGTTCAACCATCGCCGCCCCCACCTCTGTGGTAGGGAAGCCCGCAGTACAAACGTCGCGGCGGGCGCATCGTCTCTGCGCTCACCGGCCAATCAACAACACAAGTCTAACTACTTTACAAATATTTGTCAAGTATTGTTTTCTGACTTCTGCAATCACTGACAAGGCTGCGGATGCCGGCGGAGCCGACTATTCGTGCCCTGCCGATTTCGCTCCGCGTCGCAGGCTCGATAAGAAGGCGACCAAATCGCGTATTTCGCGACGCGTCAAATGCTTGTAAATATCTTCGGGCATCGGCGAGTTGGCCGCTTTGCGCGCCTCAATATCGTCTTGCGCAAGGGTCACCAGTTCGCCTTCGGCATTGACCAAACTGAGACTCTCGTCGGTCTCCGCTTTCAAGACGCCAGTGTGGGTGCGTCCGTCAAGGGAAAGGACCATGACCGACTCGAACCCTTTGGCAATTTTCGCATTGGGACGCACGATCGCTTCAAGCAGGTAAGCAGGCTCTTTTTCGGCGCCGATCTTGTCTAGTTCAGGACCGACCCGCCCGCCGACCCCCTGAGCGCGATGACAGCGGACGCAAGAGACCTCGGTTTTCTCGAAGAAGATTTTTCGGCCTGCGGCGACGTCGCCGCCGACGATCGCCGGACGATAGGCGGCCAGCGGATCGGCCGGGTCGAGGGTCGCTTCGTATTTCGTCAATAGGTCATGCAAGGCCGGATTGTCGCGTTTCGCTTCGGCCGCTTGCAACACGTCTAATTGCGTGTCGAGCGCGACATTTCCTTCCGTCAATGCGGCGAGTCGTTCGGCGATGATCTGGTCGGCGCCGGCTAGGTCCGATGCGGCCAGATCGGCCAAGGCTTGTTGACGTTCAACTTTCGTATCGGCTTTCGCGCCTTCGGCCAAGCGGGCGATCGCTTCGTCGGGAGCGACTTTCGTCAGTAAAGTCCGAGCGGCGGCACGCAGCGCCGGCAAGTCAGACGTCAACGCGTCGGCGACGACCGCTTGTACGTCGCCCCCCAGCGCGACAACGGCGGTTAGCGCGTCGGCGCGGGCTTGCGGGGTCTGGTCGGCGTCGTTCATTAACTCGACCAACACGGGGGCGACTTCTTGCACGCCGAGTTGGGCCGCAAGCTGGGCGGCGGCGACGCGCACTTTTTCGGGAGCGGCCAGCAAGCCGGGCAACTGCGCGACCAGCGCCGTCTTGGCGATTTGCGGATCACGGGTTTCGAGCGGGCGATAGAAGTTCAATACGCGGTCCAACGGCGCCGGCTCGGCCCAATTTTCTAACATCGACAGCGCTTCGTGCCGCATCGCTTCAGGCGACGATTGTTGGGCGGCGTATTGAGCAAGCGCGGCGGCCGATTCGGCGTCTCCCAAACGAAAATTGGCGTTTAGCACGCGCCGCAACAATGCGTCGTCTTGCAACCCGCGTGCGATCAAACCGGCAAGTTGCGGCATGGCCGCTTGGATCGGCAAATCGTGAATCGCGCGAGCCGCTTCAAGCACGACCGACTCGTCGCCGTCATGAAGAAAGCGGACGATCGACGGACTTTTTAATCTTCGTAATGCGACCACGGCGGCGCGGCGCACCGCCAACGAATCGTGCTTGCTCAAGTCGCTGATCCGTTGCAAATTGCGCGTGCTTGCCAGGGCCAAGACGACCCCGTGACGCAACACGGGATCTTGATCGCAATTTTCCGCCGCGATTTCGACGATTCGATCAAACATCGGGCGCGCATCGCCGAAATGATTTCCTTTCGAGACGCCGATCAATGCGAAATATCGAACGCGGGGATTCTCGTCATCGAGCAACGCTACCAGGGCCGCCGGCGTTTCGAGATCGCCGAGCACTTTGGCCGCTTGAGCCCTCACTT
>JBITAD010000140.1:0-3974 GCA_044439945.1 Blastopirellula sp. JB062 | reverse complement strand
CCGATGTCGAACACCTGCACTTCGTCGATCGATACGTCGCCGGCGCCCATCAAATCAAACCCGACTTTCAGGTCCTTCAGTTCGGCCGGCAAATCATAAACGCCATGCTCGAAAGTACGCCAATTCGCTTCGACCGCCGGGTTTTGGTCTCTCCCCAATGACAGCGGCTGATAATAATCTTGTCCGTCGACTTCGCCGTCGATCGATATCCGAATCGGCGGCGAGAAGTCGCCTCGGTTGCTTCGCAATTGCGCCCGCACGAATAGTCGCCCCGTCGCAGGCCGGGCGATCGGTTCGCTACGAATCCACGCGACGCCTCCGCGACTTTGCATCTGCAGCGCTGCGGCGCCGTTGGGCGGGTTGTTCGGATCGATCGCCAGTTTGGCGTCCTCCGCCGCGTCATATTCCCAACCGAGAATGCCGTCGGCGTTCAGCGGCGATTCAAAACCTGGATTTCGCAATACGGCCAACGGCGGCACGCTCCGCAAACTGCGCAGTCGCAACGAAAACTCTTTGTTCCGTTGATCAAGCGCCGTGAGCAACGCCGGCGGCAATAAAACTTCGGCCGATTCAAACAGCGTGCCAGGCGAATCGATCGCAAACGCTTCTAAACCGTATGCCGGCAACGTCAGCGACCAAACCGCATCGCCCGCCGCCAACGCAACGTCGTCTTGATCCGGGTCGCCCAACGCTTGGGCCGTCGCATCGGCCGCATGACGCAGGGTCATGTTCAACGTGATCGGCCACGGCGAAGCGTTTACAAAGTAGCAGTACGTCACCCCGTCTTTCACCAAGCGCCGCGCGACGGCCGGCTGTATCATGCTCGATTTCGACCAAGCGATGTCGTCAAAACGTTCGCGCGGCAGCGATGTGATCGTGCTTAAGACGTCGCGCACCGCCGCCTCTTCGCCCAGCGGCACGGTCCAACCGCCGCGCAACAAGATTGCGGCGTCCAAGTCGACCAACGCTTCGATCAACGGGCGACGCGCTTGCCGCCCGACGCCGACAAATTCGGCCGCGATCCACGAAAAATTATCGGCGCCGCCAAACGGGTTCGATTCGTCCAACTTCGCCAAGCGTAACGTCGCGGGAACGTGAAATTCGAGCACGCCTCGATTCACGTGTTGGCTGTAGGCGGCTTCTTCCTGCGACGCGTTGATCATTTCGTACGCGCCTAAATTCGCAGGCTCTCCCTCTGGGCGGACGTAGCCCGTTCGCAGCAGCGCGATCGCGTCGCTTGTTTGCAATTGCCGTCGGCTGATTCCCGCTTCTAGCAGGGCGGCGTCGAGCGTTAAATTGCGCGGCAACCTTGGCGCCAAGCGATCGTTCCAATCGTACCCGCGAAAAGCGCCCGCCGTATCAAGCATGAGCAACGCTTCAGGCTTTTCACGGCGCACGATCTGGGCCGCTTGTTCGTAAAATTGACTTAACTGCTCGGCGCGCCAAGCGAGCCAGGCATAATTATGCTGCGCCAGTATCGTCGTCGACGGACGCGGCCCCAAAGCGTCGATCGAAGCGACGACTTGCGTCTCTTGCACGAAACGCTCGATCGTCGGACGATCCATGCCCCACTGCGCGCCCGGCAGCTGGGCGTATCCGTTCGCGTTGAGTTGCAACGTAATGCCGCCGAACGACGGATGATGCCCGTACCGGGTCGCCAACTGTTCGACCAACTTCGCCATCGCGTCGCGAACTTCCGGCAGCAGCGGATTGTAGTAGGCGCCCTGCCCTCCCGCATTGCTGACGTCGATCGCCAGGCGTCCTTGATCGTCGACCAGATCAAGTCGCCCGTCGCCGAACTCTTCGCGCATTCGTTCGAGCGTTTCCAGCGGCGCATTGAACTCAATCGCGGGAAATAGCGTTAATCCGGCTCGATCAAACTGCCGCAGCAGCATCTCTAGCACGTCTTTTTGGATTGGATCGCGCCCATCTAAAAAGTAAACGCCTTTGTCGTACTTCGGATTGGTGCGTAGTTGATCGCTCGGAAAAAGGGCTGATCCTTCGCTCAACACCGAGACCGACGCGCCGTTATAGCCTGCATGCTTTAAGTACTGAACGAGTCGATCGCCTCCTTCGTAAAAGGTGGTCCAATCGTCGAGACTCCGCTGCGAGACCGGATTCACGTCTTGCGTCGCCGAAAATGTGGCGCCAAACAGCGGCTTCTCGAAATGAGCGATCGCCAAACGACCGTCGGCAAGCGGTTGCGTCTCCGCAGGTGCGATCGCCGCCTGACCGGCAAGCACCCGTATCTTGCCGAAGATCGCCTTCGCCTGATCGCGGCGATTGGTCAGCACGACCAGCGGCGTCGCGCTTTTCGGCCAAAATAACATGCGATAGGTTTTAACTTCCGCCGTCTCGCCCCCAACTAATCCCCGATTTTCTAGCCCGGCGTCGACGCCCAGCGGCGAGATCGAACCGGCCGCGTTCGGTTCGATCACGCTAATGCCCAAGCTTTGCTCAACGTCGCTGGGATACTCGATTTCCAAGACGTGCGGCTGACCGATCTTTTCAATCGCCAGCGGAAACGCATGCCAGCCGTCGACGGTCAGTTCGGTCCATTTGCGATCTAAATGCATTCGGGTCGTCGGAGGCTGATTAAAAAGCTCGCTCGGACGTTGACGACGCCACGGATTGTATTGCGATAAACGCGACATTCGTTGCCACCAACCGGGGCTCGCCGGGTCGATGTCGACGATCGTTCGTAGCGCTCCGTCAGAAAGCGACGCCGTTGGGCGCGGATCGATGACGACCAGTTGAACCTTTCGTTCCAGCAACGGCTTGCCTGAAAAGACGAAATTGGTCAAACGGTCTTCGACCAGCGAAGCGGTCAGTTCATACGCCCCTTCTTGATTCGGAAGCGGTACGGCGTATGTCGTAGGCAATTCGACTCCTCCGTTGCGATCGGCGGAGACCGCTTCGGATTGCGTCCAAATCGCTTCCGTCTTGCGAGCCTGGCTCAAGCGGAGATTCAGCCGCAATTTGGCGCCCAACGGCAATTGCGGCTGATTCGGCTGGTAGCGAATCGAAAAGGTTTCGCCCGGCGCGAACACAAGATGCTCTCGCTCGGTCACGACCTGCAGTTCGTCTCCCGGCGTGCGCCGAACCAATAGCTGCGTCTCTCCGCCGTCGAGCGAAACGCTATGCGGGCGATCAAGCAGCGATTGCAGCGGCACGACGATCGGTTCAGCCCGCTTTGTCGCCGATTCCGGGCGAAGTTCGATGCGCAGTTGTGCGGTAAGCGGCGCCGAGACCGCAATGTCAAAGCCGTCATAGACGCGCTCGGTGCGATGCTCGACTCGAATCGCCCCGTCGACCATGCGAACGGCCCGGGCCTCGTCCGCTTCCATTCCAAGCAAGCGTTTTAGGCGTAACTCGCCGTCGGTAACCCGAACCTCTCCGATCCAACGCCGAACGGGCCCTCCGCCCCACGCGATGCGCAAATTGAGATCTACCGATTCGTTGAGCGATTGCGCCTCACTGATTTTCGGAAAACAAAGCAGCGCTGCCAGCGCCAGAATCAGCGCATAAAGATAGCCGATACGCGTCATAAAATATCGCGCACGTCTCGCCGTCGGACTTCCTTGTCCGGGAGAAAACGCCATCGGCCGGTCGAATTTCGGTTAAGATGCCATCGTAGCAATCAATTGGAACTGGTCGCGGATTATAGGACTTTGATCCCATCTGCGACTAGAGTGATTCGCGCGGGAATCGCAGCTAGCCCCCAACTTCCCGCCGATCGCTAGCATCGAGCAAGGAACGAGATTCATGAGCCAACTGGTCTTATACGCCTATGATCCACGCTGGCCGCAAGCGTTTGAACAAATGAAATCGAGCTTGCGATTTGCCGCCGAAGGCTGGATTTCTCAGGTCGAGCATGTCGGCGGCACCGCAATTCCGCAAGCGCCTGCCTGCGAAGGGGTCGTCGATCTGCTGGTCGGCGTCGACGATGCCCAGCAAGTCGCCGAGATTTCTCC
>JBITAD010000139.1:0-4003 GCA_044439945.1 Blastopirellula sp. JB062 | reverse complement strand
CGCGGCATTGCTGCTGACGTCGCCTACCCTGCCGATTCTGCCTTCTAGCAATTTCGGCATTTCGACATCCATCGCCGTACGGCCGCACAGTCGTCCGTTTATCCACCGCTCAAGTCGACCGCCGGAGTATGACGCCGCATAAACGATCGGCTTGTTTTTCGGCGTCGCCACGGCATCATGATCAATGATCTTCAGCGGCGTATGGTTGACTCGCGTGTAATTTCCGAAATCTTGCAGCGACACGTTCGGGCCTGGATGCGAATCAATCAACGCCAACTGACCGCGATCCGCCAGCACGGCGATTACCGCCAATCCATTTTTCGGTTCGTAGTCGGGCAAGGTCAAATAACCCCCTTCCAAACTGACCGCCGGACGGCCGTCGACTTCCGCTTTGACGACCGATCCGCTGGCGACCAACGAACCCCATCGAGCGATCGTTTCGCCGATCGGTTCCTTCAGATCAGACGCCTTCCAGCGCCCCACGATTCCCTTGAAATCGCGAGGCTGCTCTACGACCTCTGCGCGGTCAACGACATTGATGATCTCGGGGATCGCCCCATTCCAGGGCGTAAGCTGATTGACCTGCCAAAACGCTTCCGAATCAAGCGAAACCAGCGACTTTACTCGGTCGCTCGTAAACGTGTTAAAAGCGTTCTCCAGGGTCAGCGACCCACGCGGAAAAGCAGCGCTTGGCGTGCCGGCGGCGCCGTGCGACGACAACGTAACGTAACTCGCGTCGGGGCCGGCGCCAAAACCGGTCACGTTGCGCACGGTAAAGTTGTTGCCGCCTTCGTACGCTGCGGCCTCAAAGTGGACATAGCTCTCGAAAGGGTTGTCGTGGCGTTCAAAATTGATAATGCAGTTTTCGATAACCGCTTGACCAGTGCCGCTGACGCGAATCGCATTGACGCAGCGATCGCTATCGGTGGCGAAGCAATCTCTCACGGTGACATTTCCGCGATGAGAGCGCAATGCGCTGCGGCGGTAATACTTCAATTTAGAATTCAAAACGTGATGAATGCCAAACCCCAACGCGATCGAACAATCGCCATGATGCTGGAACAGACAGTCGCGTATCGTCGTGACGTAAGAAGTGGGCGACTGCAGATCGCCGACGCCGACCGAGCCTTTCGTGAAAGTGCAGCCGTCAAGGGTTAAATCGTAACAGGCGCCCATGGTCAGGTTGTGGCCATATGGCACGATGCCCTGCAACTCCACGTCTCGAATCGCGTTCCCTTTGATCGTGTCGGCCACCGTAAACTTTTCATGCATGAAAAAGCCGTACCCGACATAGTAGCCGATGTCTTGCGAGACGTATTTCACAAGGCGATCATGGCCGCTGTCGGTTGTCGTCGGCTCGATTCGAGCGAACGCTTTCGCCTTCTGATAAATGGCCGACTCGTCGGTTGGGCCGGCGTCGAGCCGGGCGAGCGTCGTTTGCCTGGCATCGTAGAACAGCCCGTTGCGCAGCGACAAGCCGCACAACACAAACTCCGTAGCGGGCGCTTTGCCTCGTCCGACTTGAAACTGCGACTTCCAGCTATGCGTTAGCTTTTGGCCAGGCTTCCACTGATTGGCGAACGAATAATCGGTCGGCGCCTTTTCGCCGTTCACCCAGAAGTCGACCGTCGCGGCCTGAAAGTCGACCTGCACCGACAGCTTGAGCGTATTGCCCGAGACCGACAGCGGAGCGCTGATGAGGTGCGAAGTGCGATCGCTGGTCAGAAAGGCGAACTCAAGCTTTCCGTTAACGATTCGCAACGTCCACAAATCAGGGCGATCAACGTCGGTATGCGAAAGGCCGCAAAGATAATGAGGCTCGTTCCACTGCGCATGCTCCGATCCGGCCCACAAGTCAATCACGAACTGCGACGTATCGTGCCAATAGGTGGGCGGCGTGGCCGAACTCGTTCCCGAGTTCGGCCCCAGTTCAAACGCTGAACCGGGGAACGCAAGATAGTCCTTGCCGACCCGATAGCCGTAACGTCTCCGAAATTTGTCGGAGTAAGGCGCGACCGACGGGTATTTTTCACTCTCGATCCATTCGGCCGGGCTTCGATGAAAACCCATCACAAACGCAGGAAACGCGCCATGGGTTCGCAGCGTCGTGTCGTCTCCTTTGACCTGAATATGGTTTTTATCGACGACGACCGGTCGCTGCAAAACGTACGTGCCAGCGGGCAGCTTAATCGTCCCCTTCTCCAACTCCTCGACTGCCGACTGAATAACTGCCGATACGTCTGCACCTTCTTGGATCGTCAATTGGTCTGCGTGGACGTAACCCGCGGCGAATGCAAGCAATAAGGTGACGCGTAGTACCATGCGAAGGTAACTCCCAATCTTACGGATTAACGGATATTGGTCATTAAATATTGGCCTGCGATCATAAGAACCGGTGTTGAAACCTGTTTTCGTGATCAAGATTATCCAGTATTGGCAAGGTGCAAGCAGGTCGAAGCAGGCGCAGCTTCCGCGGCCGTTCGGTACGCGTGCCGATTGTCGGCAGTCAGCGGTCTGGCGGTCGGGTTAACCCCCAGACGGAGCCTGCCTGGGCTTTGCTTTTATTGCGGCGATCGTTGCGTGAATCGTCGTTTGGAGAGACGCCGGTCCGCGGGACAGGACATGTGCGTGCGTCGGTCGTCCCACGCCTCGGTTGTCCCGCGTCTCTATCAAACGCTGCACCTGACGACTTGCCGGCCAACATCATCGGCATGTTTGTAAGTTGTTTGCAGGCAACCAGTAAATGACTTTTCTCTGAGAAACCCATGCCTATTCCCTAGATCAAAATGTGCGCAGTCAACTCCACCAATACACAGTACACGCACTGGCTTTGTAGCCGCAAATGAAATCAGAAATCGCTCGTAGAGCCCCACGCCCTCAAGCTCCCCTTCAACGCAATCGCCCGCACTGACCGCAACTTGAAAACGCTGCAGACAGATAGAAACTCTCGCGACGTAAACGCCTCGCCTTTAACAACCAAATAATAAATAAAGACTAAGCCTTTGTCAATAGATGTCTCCATGTTTTATCCCATATTTTTCTGGCGATCCCCTTCCCTAGCGCGAACATCCGCGCAGAGGTTCGCCCGTGGGGGGGCCGGCAGCGCACTACGGCGCAATGGACGATAAACGACTCTGGGGCTATCGCGAGTGAACCGCAAACGCTCACTTCGACGACGACATTGCTTGCGCCTGCAATAGGGTCGCCAAATCGGCATCCCATGCTGGAAACGGATCAGAAAAGCGTTGCCAAGCCTCAACCCCGTGAGAGAATTCTTCGTCGGTTAACAGACATGCCTGAAGCGAATCATAGAGGGCGAGTTCGTCCATACCGATTCCGATAAAGACCAGCTCCTGGCGGCAATCGCCGACTTCCGGATGCCATATTGCTTCGATCTGTCGGCGTTTAAAGTCTTCGTTGGGCCAGTGCGTTTCAGGAATTGCCGCCCACCAAAAGCCGCCGAAGTCGAGCCGGGCGACTCTTCCCGCTTGCGACCAAACGCCGGTCTTGTCTAAACGGCTGGCCAACCAGAAGAAGCCTTTGCTGCGAAGCACGCCGTTCCAGTCTTGGCTCAGGCGATCATAAAACCGCTGCGGATGGAACGGGCGTCGCGCGCGATAAACGAAGCTGCCGACCCCATACTCTTCGGCTTCGCCGGCTCCGTCTCCGCGAAGCGTTAATTGCCAGCCTTTGCTTTGCTTCGCGATTTCAAAATCGAAACGTCGAGTCCCCAGTATTTGAGCAGGGGCGATTTGCCCGAATGAGCTGCGCAGTTTGAGTGCGTAAGGGTTTAACTGGTCGACGAAAGATTCTATCTTGCCGGCCGTATCCTCATCGACCAAGTCAATTTTATTTAGCAAAATCACATTGGCGCATTCGATTTGCTCGGTCAGCAGGTCGGCGACGGTCCGCACATCCTCGTCATTGGCGGCCTGGCCGACGCTATGCAGATCTTGCCCCCTTCTCAGATCTTCGAGAAAGTTAGCCGCATCGACCACGGTAA
>JBITAD010000138.1:0-4004 GCA_044439945.1 Blastopirellula sp. JB062 | reverse complement strand
CGTCGGCCGGTTTCGTTTTAAACCGACCGGCTTCGCGCGGGGAATGCATGGCCGCCGGCGTTCATTTCCATTTGATTTGGGCGACGTAAAGGCTACCGTCGCTGCCATGTTTTTCGACGCCGAGCGGCTGCATCCATTCGCTGACCGTGACCCAGGTTTCGTTGTCGCTGATTTGGGTAACGCCGAAGTTGCCGAGTCGCGCTCCTCTTTCGGGGACCAAGACTTGCTCGGTTTCGCGGATCACGCGGAGCGACTGGGGATCGACCTGGGCCATGAACAGCGGGGCCCGGTGACGAAAAACGTGGTCGTTGTCGGCGCCTCGACGGGTATACGCCAAAAATAAGCCGCCAGAATGCGTCACCCAATGCTGTTGGGTGTTGTAGTTGCCCAGGTCGCTCCCGTCATCAAACTTCCAAGGGCGGATCGGTTCGTAGTGAAGCCCGTCGTCGCTGCACGTGACGTAGCCTTGCCGGTCGTTACGAATTGTGAGGAAAAACTTACCGCCGAACTGGGCTAGCGACGGTTCGTGCAGCCCGCGGGTTTTGTCGTCGACGGCAAGCTCGTTGCCATGTTCGAGATAGGTGAGCGTCGTTCCGTCCCACGAGCAGCGGGCCACGCTCACTTTCGAGTTCGCCCCAGGCGGGGTGAAGTAAATGGGAAGCAAGATCGTGCCATCAGCGAGATCGTATCGTTGCGTACAGCCGGCGCCGGCGTTGCGGAACTTGGGGCCGGCAGGCAAGGCCATTTTGCGCCACGGTTTCCAGCAGCTTTGATCGGCGTCGTAAACGGCGTACGCCACGTCACGCGGCCGCGAGTGCGACACTTTCCAGTCTGGCGTATAAACGACGGTGTGCCCTGTGCCCAGCAGCGTGTTGGCGCCCTTGTGCCAAGCGGGCCAAAAGTCGCTGATCGCAACCGGCCGCTTCTGTCCATCAATCGTTTCGTATCGCACCGCAAGAGCTTCCTGCGGTTGGGGATCGGTCCAGGTTTGGCCAAGGTCGTCGGTCTGCAGGCCGTACATATTCTTAAAGACGTCGACTCCCGCAAGGTCGAGCGTGCTCATCGTCATGACCACCCGAGGAGCGCCGTTTTGGCCGGCATTCGGCACGATGCCTGCCCGGGGATGGCACCAACATTGCTTGCCGTCGAACAGCCGAGTGGGAACCTGGCGAGTTAGCTCGTACTTGGGGGCGCCATGCTCTTTCGCATGCGCAACGTGCGGCCAGCGGCCCAGGGTAAAGGCGGTAACGCCGGCGCTCAGGCCGCCGAAAAGGAGTTCGCGTCGTAGCATGGGGAAGCCTCGGAGTTGAGTTAGGCGAAAAGGGGTTGCAACGCAGGGCTCGTCAGCGTTTAGCGATTTTTCCAGTCGAGATTATTCAGTTGGCAAAGGGCCAGCTCCAAGGCATGGGTGCCCAGTCGCCCGTGCCCCTGGGCTTTGACGGCTTGATACAACTGCTCGGCCAGCGCCAGGCCGGGCAAGGCGATTTGCATTTTGCGCGCCTCGGCGAGCGCAATACCCATGTCTTTGATGAAATGCTCGACGAAGAAACCGGGGTCGAAATTGTTGTTGATAATGCGCGGCCCCAAGTTAGAAAGCGACCAACTGCCGGCCGCCCCCGAAGCGACGCTTTGCATGACGGTTTCTAGGTTGAGCCCCGCCTTGTGCCCGTACAGCAAGGCCTCGCAGACGCCGATCATTCCGCCGGCGATCAGCGTTTGGTTGACCATCTTGGTATGTTGCCCGGCGCCGGGGCCTCCTTGGCGGACAATGGTTTTTCCCATCGCTTCCCAGCAAGGGGTTAGCGCCGCGACAATCTCTGGATCGCCGCCGATCATGATCGAAAGCCGGGCTTCTTTCGCTCCGACATCGCCCCCCGAGACGGGCGCATCGACGCTGTGCACTCCCTGGGCTTGGGCGGCCTCGGCGATCTCGACCGCCAAGGTCGGCTCGCTGGTCGTCATGTCGACCAATATGTTGCCGGGCTTGCTGCCGGCCAGCGTTCCCTGATCGCCCAAGATTACCTCGCGAACGTCAGCCGGAAAGCCGACGATCGTAAAAATCACGTCGCTCGCTTCGGCGACCTGTCGCGGAGCGTCGGCCCATTGGGCGCCTTGGTCGAGCAGCTCCGCGGCTTTTTGCTTGGTCCGGCTGTAAACCGTGGCCGAAAAACCTTTGCTAATCAAATGACCGCACATGCTGCTGCCCATGACGCCTGTGCCGATCCAGCCGATGTTCGTTTTTCCGGGTGCGATCTCGATGCTTGCCATGTCGCTAACTTTCTATCTGGAATAAAGGGAATGTATGGAAGTTGCGCCGCAGAACGCGTTGCTCGAGCGGGCCTTGCCTGGTTGAGACGTCGAAGAAGCGCTTACGATTGCGAAGCGTCAGCGGCAGGACAGCGCCCTAGCGTGTGCCCGCCGCTGAACGACAAGGGAAGCTCTCGCGATTCGGCGACGTCAAACGCCAGTTCGCCGCACCGCATCTTCGCCAAGAGTTCAATCGCTTGTTGGCCGAGACCAATCTCGTCGACCGTGACCGACGCCAACTGGCTCGCCAAGCCGCCCCCACGAAACGATCCGCCGAAACCGACGACCGAGATGTCCTGCGGAACGCGCAGGCCGAGCCTTAACAGCTGCAAGTAAATCCATTCGGCCAGCGAGTCGAAGCCGCAGAAGATTGCGGTCGGCGGATGGGGCTGGCGAAACATTTCTTCCAGCGCCTCTTGGCTTTCGGCTTGCAATCGTTCGTAGTCGGTCGGTTTGCACGACGCGACGAAGACCGAAACGTTTGCCTCGGGCCCCATCGCCTTACGAAATTCGCGGTCGTAGGCGGTCGAAACGGCCCCATGCCCTGAACTGAAAAAGGCGACGCGCGTATGCCCCGCTTGGCGAATCGCCTCGCCCGCGCGGCGGCCGACCTTGTCGTGTGGGATCGCCAGCAACGGCGTTTGAACGCCTGCTACCGACCGGGAGCAGCAGACGACCGGGATCCCGTGTTTCTGCAATTGCTGAATATGAAAGGCAGGCGTCGGCAAGCTGGCGGTCGGTATGATCGCAACGCCCGAAACCTGCAAGTCAATTAGCTTGAGAATGGCGCTTCCCTGCTTGTCGATATCGTTGTTCGTGTTGCACACGATCACTTGGTTGTGCAATTCGGCCGCCGCCGATTCAAAGCTGCGCTGCAGCGACGGATAGAAGGCCGCTTCCGTCTCTGGCACGACTAGCGCTAATAACCCCTGCCCCTTTTGGTTATTGATTCGCTGTCGAGCCTCATCATGAACGAAGGTGCCCTTGCCATGAATTCGATGAACCAGGCCGCCTTGCTCTAGCGCGGCCAACGCCTGGCGAATCGTGCTGCGGGCGACCTTCAGCGCTTCGGCCAGCCGATGTTCTGACGGGAGCGCAGCGCCTGACTTGATGGCGCCAGACTCGATCTGCGAAACGACATAGTCGCGCACCTGCTCATATTTTGGCTGGGCGTCTGCGGCGTCTGACCAAGCGAAATCCGCCATTTCTTGAATGAGATTGACCATGGCATCTCTGAGAGGAAATTGTTGTACGGACGTCAGGGTACAAGCAGTCAAGCGGCGAGTCAACTGCCGGAATTGCCCAGCAGCCGAACTGAATATTGATTTTACTCGCAAATAAGCGAATTTCCAACAAAAATGCCATCTCAAGACTAGTGTATACAGGTAAAAATATTTAAAAATTGGTGCGAACCAGTTGCGGTCCTCGTTTGAGCTGTGTAGGATGCACGGCACGCCAAGGCGAATCATCGCCGGTCGGCGTCAACTTTCTCCCTCTCTTCGCTATTCATTCTTCTTGATCGATCGGAGACCGCGTTCATGTCTGAGAACCGGAAGCGAACTGCCGCGCAGCCCCGTGCGTTTACGCTTGTCGAGCTGCTTGTCGTCATTGCCATCATCGGCGTCTTGATCGCTCTGCTGCTGCCGGCGGTCCAGCAAGCCCGTGAGGCCGCGAGACGCATTCAGTGCGTCAACAAC
>JBITAD010000137.1:0-4009 GCA_044439945.1 Blastopirellula sp. JB062 | reverse complement strand
AAACTGCCCGCCGGCATGGCTGCGACACCGGTCGTTTTGCCAGATCAATTGTTGCTTCGCACCACGTCGGAACGGTTGCTGATTGGGCGTAAGCACTCGACGAGAAATGGGTCGCCCCAGCCTGGGAAACCGTAACTTGCGTTAAACGAGCGACGGCAAATTCCGCGGTCGCCCCTTCATGCGCTGCGCGGGGCGTGATAAATTGTCGCGATGAACGTCACTCCGATGATGCAGCAGTACCTCGAAGCGAAAGGAATTTGCGGCGACGCAATTCTCTTTTTTCGCATGGGGGACTTTTACGAACTGTTTAATGACGATGCGAAGACCGCTGCGCGATTGCTGGGCATGACCCTGACCAGTCGCGATAAAGGCGAAAACGCCACGCCGATGGCAGGCTTTCCGCATCATCAGCTCGACAACTATCTGGGCAAGCTGATCCAACTCGGCTATCGAGTCGCCATTTGCGATCAGGTAGAAGATCCGAAACAGGCCAAAGGGATCGTCCGCCGCGAGATCACCCGGATCGTAACGCCCGGCACTTTGACCGACGATGCGTTGCTGGAGCCGCGCGAGAGCAACTATTTGGCGGCGGTCGCGTTGCCCGGCAAAAAAGAGACGGCGGCCAAAGTGGGAGTCGCCTGGGTCGAGATCTCGACGGGGCGTTTTTTCGCCAGCGTATTTCCGACGGCTCGCTTAGCCGATCAATTGGCGCGGATCGCTCCTTCGGAATGTTTGGTTCCTGAAGAGTCGAACTGCGTGCCGACGCATCTGCACGAATCGATCTTAATGACCTATCGCCCCGCTTGGGCCTTTGGCAAAGATGGCGCCGCCGAAGTTTTGAAACGCCATTTTGAAACGGCGACGCTGGAAGGCTTCGGCTTTGGCGACGAAGATCAGCTGGCCGTTTGCGCGGCCGGGGCCGTGCTGGAATACCTGGAAGAAACGCAGCGAACCTCGCTGCATCATATCGAACGACTGACGCCGTATCGAGCGAGTTCGACGCTGGAGATCGACGAAGCGACCCGTCGCTCGCTCGAATTGACTCGCACCATGCGCGACGGTCGCCGCGACGGTTCGCTGCTGGGCGCGATCGATCGATGCGTGACGGTGATGGGGGGCCGCTTGCTGGGCGATTGGCTCTCGAACCCGCTGACCGATTTAGAAGCGATTCAGCGGCGATTGGACGGGGTCGAAGAGTTGGTCGCCGAACCGGCGCTGGCTCGCGACCTGCGCGATAGTTTAAAAGAGGTTTACGATCTGGAACGTTTGCTGGCCCGGGTCATGACCGGTCGGGCGTCGCCGCGCGATTTGGGCTATATCTGCAAAACGCTCGAACGGCTGCCGCACATCAAAGCGAAAATCACTTCGCGGCGAAGCGGCATGTTGCGGCTGCTGGAAGAGCGGCTTGATCTTTGCCCCGAAATTCGCTCGCAACTGGCGACGGCGTTAGACGAAAGCTTGCCGATTTCGCCGCGCGAAGGAGGCGTGATCGCCGCCGATTTTCATGAAGAGCTTGACCGTTTGCGAGGTTTGGCGGCGGGCGGCAAACAATGGATCGCCGAGTATCAGCAACAAGAGATCGAGCGCAGCGGCATCGCCAATTTGAAGGTCGGCTTTAACAAGGTGTTCGGTTACTACCTGGAAGTGACCAACGTCAATCGCGAGCGCATCCCCGCCGACTACATTCGCAAGCAGACCTTGAAAAACGCTGAGCGTTACGTCACCCCAGAACTGAAAGAATACGAAGAAAAAGTTCTGTCGGCCGACGACAAGGCGAAAGAGTTGGAATACGAGTTGTTCGTGCAGCTGCGCGACACGGTTCAGTTAGAAGCGAAACGCATTCAACAAACGGCCGACGTGCTGGCCAATCTCGACTGTTTGCTGTCGCTTGCCGAATTGGCCCGCGAGAGAAATTATTGTCGCCCGCACGTGGGCGAATCGTCGGTGCTGCGGATCTTAGACGGCCGGCATCCGGTTCTCGATTTAAAAGAGATCGAGGGGGGCTTCGTTCCGAACGATGCTCAGCTAGACGACGAATCGGGCTTTATCGGCTTGATCACCGGCCCGAACATGGCAGGCAAAAGCACCTACATTCGCCAAGTGGCGCTGATCGCGTTGATGGCGCAAATGGGCAGCTTCGTCCCGGCTCGCGAGGCCGACCTGGGCATTGTCGATCGCATCTTCGCCCGGGTCGGGGCAAGCGACGAGTTGTCTCGCGGGCAAAGTACGTTTATGGTCGAGATGACCGAAACGGCCCGCATTTTGAACACGGCGACCGATCGCAGTCTGGTCATCTTAGACGAGATCGGCCGCGGCACGAGCACCTATGACGGGGTCTCGCTCGCCTGGTCGATCGTCGAATATTTGCATGACAAAATCGGCTGTCGAACCTTGTTTGCGACCCACTATCACGAACTGACCGACTTGCGCAGTTCGTTGCCTGGCGTCGTCAATCTGAACGTGGCGGTCAAAGAGTGGGACGACAAGGTGATCTTTCTGCATAAGATCGTGCCGGGCGCCGCCGACAAAAGTTACGGCATCTACGTCGCTCGCTTGGCCGGGGTGCCGCGCGAAGTGAACGAGCGAGCCAAACAAATTTTGAACCAACTGGAATCCGAGCATCTAGATAGCGGCGGCAACTCGAAAATCGCCGTGAAAAAAGAGCGCCGTCCCAAAACCGATTTGCAGTTGAGCCTGTTCGGGCCGCACGAGCATCCGCTGCTCGAAAAACTGCGCGAAGTCGACGTCGACGGCACCACCCCGTTAGAAGCGCTGCAACTGTTGCAGGCCTGGAAAAAAGATTTGCAAGACGAAGGAGTAAGCAGTGGCTAACTTTGCAGCGCGACTGGAGACGGCGATTCGGCAAAAAGGAACCCCCACGCTCGTCGGCATCGATCCGCGGTTCGCACAGTTGCCGCCGGCGCTGCAAAGCGACTCGTCTTTGGCCGGTCAGGCGGCGGCTTTCGAAAAATTTTCGTGCGAGCTCATCGACGCGATCGCCGACCTAGTGGCCGTGGTCAAGCCGCAAGCCGCCTTCTTCGAGCAGCTAGGGCCGCTCGGCATGGCGGCGCTGGGTAAGGTGGTCGCGTACGCTCGACAAAAAGGATTGTTGGTGATCCTTGACGGCAAACGAGGCGATATCGGCAGCACCGCCCAAGCCTATGCACAAGCCTATTTGGGCGCCGACAGCCCCTGGGGCGCCGACAGCTTGACGGTGAATCCTTACTTGGGCGACGACAGCTTGACTCCGTTCGTCGATCAATGCGCCGCGACCGATTCAGGCATCTTCGTCTTGGTCAAAACGTCGAACCCCGGCAGCGGTACGCTGCAAGATTTGACGATCGACGGCCAAACCGTCTATCGCCGCATGGCCGAGCACGTCGAGTCGCTTGCGGTCGCCACGCGAACGGGCGAACAAAAATATGGAGCGGTCGGCGCGGTGGTTGGGGCGACCTATCCCGAGCAGCTTGACGAACTGCGCGCGGTGATGCCGTCGGCCTGGTTACTGGTTCCAGGTTTCGGCAGCCAAGGCGGAGGCCCCAAAGACGTCGCGGCGGCCTTCGACGATCAAGGCTTGGGCGCGCTAATCAACAATTCGCGCGGTTTGAACTTCGCGTTCGCCAAAGAACCGTACCAATCTCGATATGGCGCCGCCAATTGGCAAGACGCCAGCGCCGCGGCGACGCGCGACATGATCGCCTCGCTGAAGGCCGACACGCCGGCAGGGCGACTCTAACAGCGGGCGACTCTGTCAACCAAGGGCGAGCGTCGCAAGCGAATCGGTTCCGATCGCTTGCGATTATGGCGGTGCGCGGCGAGGTTCTCCGGGTCGGCCGTCATTTTCTAGAGTACGTTTGGAATCGTCGAACGTTTTTTGAACGGAATCGAGCGTACGTACGCTCGATTTGATTGAATTCGCAGCGCGGCGACGTTCTAATAGTCGCTCCTCGTCGATTTTCCCCCCTAATGGAACCTACTGCATGCATTTTTGGTCGATACGCACGCTCGG
>JBITAD010000136.1:0-4014 GCA_044439945.1 Blastopirellula sp. JB062 | reverse complement strand
CTGCGCGAAACGGAGGCGAGCCTTCAGGCCGATCTGGCGAAAGTCGAATCGGAGTTGGCCAGCTTGCCGCCGGCGAAGATGGTTTATGCGGCGACGGTCCATCACGGCAGCGGCGCATTTCGAGGAACCGGACACGTCGACGGCAAGCCGCGCGACATTCATTTGCTATATCGAGGCAACGTCAGCACGCCTGGTCCGTTGGTCGAGCCGGGCGCGTTGCGTTGCATCGACGCGTTGCCTGCTCAGTTCGATCTGGCCGATGACGCCTCGGAAGGAGACCGCCGCGCCGCATTGGCGAAGTGGTTGACAGCCCCGGAAAATCCTCTCACTTGGCGATCGATCGTAAACCGCGTTTGGCAGCATCATTTTGGTCGCGGCTTGGTCGACACGCCCAACGACTTTGGACGAATGGGACAATTGCCGACGCATCCCGAGCTTCTCGATTGGCTGGCAAGTGAATTTCGAGAGGAACAATCGCTGAAAAGCTTGCATCGGAAAATCGTGCTTAGCGGCGTTTATCAACAAACGTCGAATCCGAGCGAAGACTTTCAAGCGATCGACGGCGATAACCGGTTTTACTGGCGCGCCAATCGACGGCATCTCGACGCGGAAGAGATTCGTGATGCGATTTTGTCGGTCTCCGGCAAGTTGGACCTGACGATGGGAGGCCCTAGTTTTCAAGATTTTGTCATCGAAAAACCGCAGCATTCGCCCCACTATCAATATCATTTGCACGATCCGGAAGATCCCAAGTCGCATCGCCGCGCTATCTATCGTTTTCTCGTTCGCTCGCAGAGCGAGCCGTTTATGACGGCGTTCAACTGCGCCGATCCTTCGATGCAAGTGGCGCAGCGCGATCAATCGATTACGCCGTTGCAAGCGCTTTCGCTGAGAAACAACAAGTTGACCCTTTGCATGGCGCAGCACTTTGCCCGCCGCGTCGACAGCGAAGGTGACGAACCGAGCGAGAAGATCGCCCGCGCCTTTGAGCTGGCTTTGGGACGCTCTCCGCAGCCGGAAGAGTTGCAGGCGCTGACCCATTACGCCCAGCAACATGGCATGGCGAACGCATGTCGCGCGCTCTTTAATCTCAACGAATTCGTCCTTGTCGATTAAGCTTAAGGAATCTAGCGAATGTCTCACTCATCCGCCTTTCCGCATGGTCTCGGCCCCGCGTCGCCTGTTTCGCGCCGACAGTTCCTTTGGCAAAGCGGCGGCGGTTTAGGAGGGATCGCGTTGGCGAGCATGTTGCAAGACGACGAGCTGCTGGCCGCCCACCCGCAGACGCAAATCTTGCATCATCCGCCCAAGGCGAAACGAGTCGTTCAGTTGTTTATGGCGGGGGCGGCAAGTCATGTTGATTTGTTCGACTACAAGCCGCTGTTGGTCAAACGCCATGGCGAACCTTCCGACTTCGGCGAACCGGTCGAAGCGTTTCAAAACGGTCTTGGACCGTGGTTGCGTCCCGTTTGGGATTTTAAAGCGTACGGTCAATGCGGCAAATTGTTGAGCGAGCCGGTCGCCAAGCTTGGCCAGGTCGTCGATGATATCGCCTTTGTGCATAACGTCGTCGGCAACACAGGCGTTCATAGCCAGGCGACCTTGTTGCAAACGACCGGGTTTGACCGACCAGGTTTTCCTTCAGTCGGATCGTGGGTGAGTTACGGATTGGGCAGCGTCAACGACAATCTGCCTTCGTTTGTGGTGTTGCCTGATCAGCGCGGTTTGGCTTCTAACGGCGCAAAAAACTGGGACGCCGCCTTCTTGCCGTCGCAACATCAGGGAACGATCGTTTTTCCATCGCGTGAGGTTCCGATCGCCGATCTATTCCCTTCCGACCATGGCGCCTATGTTTCTCGCCAAGGAGAGATCGACGGAAACCAATTGCTACGGCGTCTGAATCGCATGCACGCGCAACGGCGCGACGATGCGCCGCAGCTGGAGGCTCGGATTCAAAGCTACGAACTAGCGGCGAAGATGCAATTGGCCGCGCCCGAAGCGTTCGATACGTCGGCCGAACCGCAGCATATTATGAAGATGTACGGTTTACACGACGTACCCTCCGAGTTTCCGACCGACATCAACCCGCGAGAAGAGACGGTCGAGTTCAGCACGAAATGTTTGATCGCGCGTCGTCTGTTAGAGCGTGGCGTTCGCTTCGTCCAAATTTGGTCGGGAAATGATAACGGGTTCCCCCGACGGAATTGGGATTCGCACGAAAATATCGAGCGCGATCATGGTCCGCTCGCGCAAGGCATGGCCCACGGCGCCTCGGCGTTGATTCAAGATCTTAAACAGCGCGGCATGCTGGAAGATACGATTATCTTGTGGACGACCGAATTTGGTCGCATGCCCTCGTCGCAAGGCGGAACCGGTCGCGACCATAACCCGTACGTCTTTACCAATTGGCTCGCCGGCGGAGGAATTCGCGGCGGCACGACGCATGGGCCATCCGATCAATGGGGTTACAAGCCGCTAGACCGCTTGCACCCGACGAAAGGGTATGACATTCATGCCACGATCTTGCATTTGTTGGGGATCGATCATACGCGGCTCACAGTTCGACATAGCGGAATTGACCGACGTTTGACCGACGTGCATGGCCATGTCATCGATGAGATTTTGGCCTGATTGAGAGCGGCGAAATTCTGCGAGTAACAAACTCGTTCATTTACGCGAATGTTCGGAGCGCCACTTGGCGAACTCGATAGGGTAAGACCACCGGAAATCTTTTTGTTCGCGGTACTTCATGTCGCGATGCGCAAGCTGCGCTTTCGTGAACGCTTCTGCATTCGCTGGATCGAGAAATGGCTCGCATGGCCCGTCAAGCTCAGGCGCAGGCAAATTTTTCGTTGCGGTGGTGCGGTAGCAGGTCAGAAAAGCGCAACAAGTCTATGAAGTTTGGAGTTTAGTAGTTAATCTGGAAGTGAACTTCTTGATTGGCGAGCGTCGCTGGTCGAGCGCTTCATCGAATCGCTAGAATCCAACAATCGACGAATCCTCGAAGAGAATGCATAGCATGAAAGATATTTCGCGACGTAATTTTGTAAAAGCTTCCGCTCTCGGCGCGCTGGCTTGGGGAGTCGGCGGAACGACTCCTGCTTTTGCGAAAGAGAAACAAGCGGCTCGTTATGGGCTTGTTACCTATCAGTGGGCGAAAGATTGGCAGCTTGACGATCTGATCAAAAATTGCGAGACGGCTGACGTATTGGGCGTCGAACTGCGTACGACCCACGCGCACGGAGTCGAACGCTCGCTTAACGAACAGCAACGCAAAGAAGTCGCCAAGCGATTTGCCGACAGTGCGGTGACGCTGGTCGGAATCGGCAGTAACGAACGCTATGACGATCCGAATCCTGACGTCTTGAAGCAAGCGATTGCCGATACCAAAGATTTTCTCCGTCTCAGCCATGACGTGGGCTCAAGCGGGGTCAAGGTAAAGCCGGATTCATTCCATAAAGGCGTATCGAAAGAGCAAACCATCGAGCAAATTGGTCGCTCTTTGAATGAACTCGGCAAATTCGCGGACGGCTTGGGCCAACAAGTTCGATTAGAAGTGCATGGATCGTGCGCGCATCTCCCCACGATCCGCAAGATTTTGGACGTGGCGGATCATCCGAGCGTGGCGATTTGCTGGAACTGTAATGGGAAGGACCTTGAAGGAAAGGGGCTTGAGTACAACTTCAATCTGGTCAAAGATCGCTTGGGCGCCACGACGCACATTCATGATCTGATTCATTCGACTTACCCGCACCAGCAGTTTTTCGATCTGATGGCCGCGGCCAATTACTCAGGCTGGCTCATGTTGGAAGAGGGCAAGCAGCCGAAGAAGGATGCGGTCGCCGCTTTAGCGGAACAGAAAAAAGCGTTCCTAAAGATGTGGGCGAAAGCGGAAAGCGGCGTCGGCTAACACGCGGCTTCTCTTGCGTAAAAAACGAAAGATCGTTGTTTGGCGGCGTTATTTTCTCGACGGAAGATAACGCCGCTTTCTTGCATTATCGTCCTCGCTGCAGC
>JBITAD010000135.1:0-4018 GCA_044439945.1 Blastopirellula sp. JB062 | reverse complement strand
GAGCGAGTTGCTGTTGAATTAGCATATTGCGCGCCTGCTTGCGGCTTAACGGGAACAAAGCTCCCCGCACCATCAAGGTCAAAAAGATGATCCCCAAACCGTAAGGGATGTACAAATAGTCGTGCATGAAGTGGAGCACGCCTAACAACGCCGTCGAGACGTAGTGGAACCAGCCGTAGTACTCTAAATTTTGCAAGCCGTAGTGGGCGAGCAGTTCTTCCTTTTTCGGCCCCGAGAAAATAGTGCAAGCCAACTCGAAAGGCTGATCGCCCGGCTGAATCGTCGTGACCGCGCCATCTAAGCGATAAGTGCAATCCGTACGTTGCTTTTGCTCTTCGTCAATCGCGCCGACGACGAATGCCGCCCCGCGCGACACGGGAGGCCCTTGGGCCGGCTCGGGAAAAACCATCGTCGAAGTAAAATAGACGGCGTCGACGCCGACAAATCTGGCTCGGGTCTGGTTATCGACCTTGAACATTGAAATTTGACGATCGCTCTCCAAGTCTTGCGCCTTGGCGACAATGTTTGCGACCGTAAACAACTCGTAATCGTTTTCGGAAGACTCCCAGACGACGTCGCGAATTCCCGCTCCGCCCCAACCGCGTGAAATTTTATTGCTATACCACCAACCTTCTTCAGGCAGCCCAGTCGCGCCAAACTGACGAAAAGCGGCGTCAACCGCTTCGCCGCCGTCGTTATAAACGCGTAACGAATAGTTCAAACCGAACGGCTGATAATTCGGATCGGCCTGATCGGCGGCGGGGCGTTGCGGCAACTGATACGTTTTGACCAAACGCAAGCGAGCGTGACGCACGCCCGGAGGCAAATCTTCAGGCGTGACGAGCGTTTCAAATTCGACCTTGGTCGGGTCGTCGCTTTCGACCAGGCGCCAATTCTTATTGACCAGCGGCAAATCGCCGATCGCCTTGCCCTCGGCCGGAATCATCGAACCGTTGATTCGCGCCAGCGACGTGAGATAGGCGGATGGATGCTCGATTGTGCGCGGCAGCCCGGTCACATCGTCGACAACCTCCGAAACCTCCGGCTTTATCACTTCCAGCGGCGTTTCGGTCAACGTTGCCGAATAGGTCAGCAACTCGACCGCATCTTTCGTTTTACGCTCGACGACAATTTCAATTTCGTCGTCCGGCTTCGTCTGTTTTAATGCGGCCGCGTACGATTGCGTATCAACCACCGCTTCGCCGGCCAAAGATTTGATTACGTCGCCGACTTGCAGACCGACGCCGGAGGCCGCTTGTTGGGGCGTCGCCAACGCGGCGGGCGTTCCTGGGCCGACGACCCGGATTTCGCAACCGCCGGCCGAGTCGACCGGCATGATCCAGCCCAAATAACCGCCCAGTCGACGATCTTCGAGACTATGATACTGATCAGCAGGCAGTTCGATCCGGGCGACGGCGCCGCCGCGGGTATCAAACGTGATAAGCATATCAGCGACGCTTGAATCGACCGAGCCGAGGGTGACGAAGCGGCGCGGTTGCGGCTTTTCTTCGATCGGCGCTTCGGCTTCATCGGCAGGTTTGATTTCAGCTTTGCCGCGATCAGGGGCATTGGCGCCGTTCGGCTCGACGTTTGCTGCCGGCGCTTCGGCTTCCGGTTTCGCTTGCTCAGCGTTTCGATTTTGACGACCGAGCATCTGAAACGTCATGAGCATCGCGACGGCGATCAGAGAAAACGCGATTACACGACGTTCCACAACTATAACCTTAGTTTCGACGGAATCTGGTTCAGCGAGGCCCTCTCAAGGACGACGCGTAAAAAGCCTATTGGGATGTATTCTCATGCGATAAGAGAATCTTGCAACCATGCCGCGCGAAAGTGAGAACTCTCCGCTCCCCTTTTTTGCCAGGCAGCGCCCTTTTTGCGACCGATTCGCCCCGACGCACGCTTATGCGACGATTATCGCGGATTTATCGCCCGTCCGACAGTCGATCAGCTTGGGTATTGTCGAGACTTTCAATCGCTTTAATCTTGGCGGCGGTCGCCTCGATATCGTAGGAAACGCGGCGAAATTCGACTTCTTCGTCAGATAGCACGACGTAACTGCTGCGCGGATCGCCGTCGCGCGGCTGGCCGACGCTGCCGACGTTGACCATCAGCTTGCGATCACCTGGTCGATAGCGGCTATTTTCGAGGTCAGCCGAGGCGACAAAGGTATTATCATCGGCAAATACGCCTGGTACGTGCGTATGCCCTTGCAAACAATACTTCGGAATGATGGCGAAAATTCGCTCCAGCTTGCGACTATTGTAGATATCCTCGGGAAAAACGTACTCATTAAGCGGGTTTCGGGCCGAACCGTGCACGTACATCCACTCGCCTTCGATGCGAGTTCGCGGTAATTCGCACAAAAATTTCCACCGCTTGGCGACCTCCGGGTCGGAATCGCCGCCTGACTCTAATTGCTCTCGAGTCCAAAAGATCGCCCGCTCGGCGCCTTGGCTAAACCCTTCGGGGTCAAATAAAGCGGCCTGATCGTGATTGCCGAGGATGCAAAAATCAAATTGGCGTGCCGCGTCGACGCATTCGCGCGGGTTCGGCCCATAGCCGACGATATCGCCCAGGCAGTAAATTTCCGTAACGCCTAGCGACTCGATGTCTGCCAGCACGGCCGTTAACGCTTCGAGATTGCCATGAATGTCGCTGACGATCGCGCGTTTCATCGAAGTCGTCTCAGGGGCTTTAACTGCAGGGGATGCGGCCGATTCCTATCTGCCGTCTTTCAAACGGTCGCCCAACATGTTGTCGAGGTCCGGAATTTCGTAGATTTTGTTGGCGGTTACGTTCGCGTCGTAATCAACCCGACGATACATGACCGATTCTTCGGTCAAAATCACGTAACACGAGCGCGGATCGCCGTCGCGCGGTTGCCCGACGCTGCCGACGTTAAACATCGCCGGCTCGTCTCCTAAGCGGTAAACGTTATCACATTCTTCCGGGCCGAAAAACTCGAGACTCGGCGTAAAAATACCCGGAATATGAGTATGCCCTTGAAAACAAAATCGATCGATTCGATCGAACAGGTTTTCCATCTTCCGCTGATTATAGACGTCTTCGGGAAAGACGTATTCGTTGGTCGGATCACGCGGAGAACCATGCACGAACAGACGGTTCGGCTCCATGTGCGTGCGCGGCAGTTCGCCTAAAAAATCCCAGCGTTCATTTACTAGATTGGCCCCGCCAGACGAACCGTCGATCTGATCGCGAGTCCATAAGATGGCGCGGAACGCGACCGGATTAAATCCATCCGGATCAAACAAGGCCGCTTGATCGTGATTGCCCAACAGGCACATCGTGCATTTGCGACGCACCAAATCCAGGCACTCGACCGGATTCGGACCATATCCAATCACATCGCCCAAGCAGTAGATCTCTGTGATGCCCTGCTGGCGGATGTCGTCTAAAACCGCGGTTAACGCTTCTAGATTGCCGTGGATGTCGCTAATCAGCGCTCGTTTCAAGCCTGACTACCTTTCATATGCCGAGGAGAGGATTGCGTGCGGGACTGCCGATGCGCGTCTCCCCCTACCGGAGCGCCGCATCAATGGTAGCCTATTAGACTCTACGGTTGCAGGCCTAGCCCCGAAGTTTAGGTAGGATAAAGACCTAGGTCAAGCATGAACCGTCGACCAACTAACGTCCAATCCTAATACGTTCAACAATCTTACATCGCTATGAAGCTGTTGGCACTTGAGACGTCGCTGCGACAATCTTCCTTTGCCTTATTAGAGGGGGATCAATTGTTGCGACAGGTAGATATCGACCCGCAGCGACGCACCGCCGCCGCATTGACGCCCGCTTTAGACGAAGCGTTTGACCAGGTCGGCTGGAAGCCCCCCCAGATCGAACTAATCGCCGTTTCACATGGCCCCGGCTCGTTCACCGGGCTACGAATCGGAGTCGCAACGGCTAAGGCGCTATCCTACGTCTCTGGCGCCCAAGTCCTGGGGATCGACACGTTGCGAGTGATCGCGGCCCAATCGCCGGAAGACATTCAGGA
>JBITAD010000134.1:0-4020 GCA_044439945.1 Blastopirellula sp. JB062 | reverse complement strand
GATTTCGAGACGGACTTCGCCGGGACGATTTCCGGGGTTGAGCGGCTGGCCGATGATTTCGATCTGGTTGCGCTGATTTAAGCGATCTGCGATCGCAAATCGTTCGCTGCGCGTGACATTGCCAAGCGGTTGACCGTTCAGCGAAACTTGGCCTGTTAGCGGCAATTCGTCGAGAACGAGCAAAATTTCGTCCTTGGGATTGATCCCGGTCGGGGCATGAAAGGCACGCGTCAATTTGACGTCGCTGGCGCATGCCGCCGGCAGGGTCGACCAATCGCGAGGCAGTTGAAGACGGGTCGGTTCGTCTTGGGAAGCGAAAGTCGCTTGCCAAGGGCCGTTCAGGCGAATCGAATGGGGAACTTCGCTCACGTTACTCGGTCATCAAATTGGCGGTGACCGTGTCTTGGCGAATCAACCGCGAACCATCTTCGATCGCTCGAATGGTGATTTGAATGCCGCGCAGCGGATGATCGTACGGAGGCGCCGTTTCGCGTTCGCCTGGATCATCGACTCCGTTAGCATTATCGTCGTCAATGCCGTTGGTTCCCTCGTCAAACGGGGGGGTGTTGATGTTGGCGACCCCGTCATCGACATAGTCTTGATTGAGACCGTCCGATTCGTAACGCATCGGCCAAGTATCGTAGACCGCGATATTTCGCGCGGTCAGTCCGACCGTGGGAACGCGCAGGTTGTCAGTGATCGTCACCGTTTGGCCGGCGAGTTGCGATTTGGCGGAAGGAGTACCGTAAAAATGCCCGTTGTCATATTCCTGGGTGCCGCGCGAAGGATCGTAGGTGAGCCCGTCCCAGTCTAAATCGACGAAGGCGCCTCTGCCTGCGAGAGTTGCGTCGGTCGTCACATTTTCGTCCATTTGTAGAAAACCGACGTCGCCCGGAATTGCGGCGATATCGTTGTTGGTCGAGTGAACCAAAATAGGCGCGGCCGGATCAAACGCTTTGACGTCAAACGCCAAGACTTTGGCCATGACGACGTCTTCGCCGGTTCGGTCGCGTAACGTCAAACCGCCGTCGATCGCGATCTGCTGAATTTTTTCAAACGATCGCAAATAAGAAGGAACCAGCGGATAGGGGAAACTGCGCGCCGCCATGTCGTTTAAATTATCAAATTCAAATAGCGAAAGGCTCGGGTCGGAGATCGAACCGATTCTCCACGACCCGTGCCGGTTTTGCCGCGACTGCAAATCTTCGAGCGAATTGGTGGCCCACTCGTACCCGGCGCCGGTTTGCTGTACGGGACGAACCGACAAATCGTAGTTGTTGGCCGTTTCGAGGTAGGTAAGCAGTTTAGGATCGCCGGTGATCGCGTCTTGCGAAAAGTCGATATCAGGACGAATCAACAAGACGCGGCGAAAGAGCGTGACCGTCTCGTCGGCGTCGCGGTTGCCGTCGCCGTTGGTGTCGTCGTACGGAGTGAACTCGGTCCAATACAGGATTTCGGCGTAATGCGAAGTAATTGGCGAAACGTCGGTCGGCCCGGTCGGATTGGTGATTCGCAAGATGCCGTCCGGGTCGCGTTGCAGTTGCCCATTGATCAAACCGACGAACGGTTGGTCTTTGCTGTAGGCCGTAAAAGCCAGCACGTCGTCGGCGTCGCCTGCCATGCTGGCGACTTTGGCGAAATCGAGATCGCGATCAGGGCCTTCGATCAGAGTGAAATAGCCTTGATTGGCGCCGATCGGCAGCCACGGCAGGCCAGGCGCCGTATGACAGTCGAGATCGGTTTGCATGGTGGTGGTCAGGCCGCGCAGATTGCCCGACAGTTCGATCGTCGAGCGGGCGTCATGCATCGTGTCGCCCAAAAAGGCGAAGATTTGTGCGACCGAAAAAAACAAGATCAACGTCAGCGTCGTCGCCACCAACATTTCAACGAGCGTCAGCCCGCGGCGTGCGAAACGAGGAGCAGAAGTTTGAATCATGACGTATTTCATTCCTAGCGGAGCCAACGCGTCGAACCGGTTCGACGCAGATGACCGCGATTAACAAGCGTGCTCAAGCGATAAGACGGGCAATCGTCCGCTGGCCGCGACGATTTGGCGACGCTCTGCGAAAAGTTTATCTTTTATTCCAGTTCCATTCCAGCAACAAAACTTGGTTTCGTCAAGCGATTGGTTGACGCAAGCTACCGAATTCACAAGGACTTACGTGAAATTTCATCCTAACCGCCGCGGCTTCGGCCTGAAAGAAATACTCTTGGTTTTGGGCTTGGCCGGGCTCGTTTTCTTGCTGGCCGCCCCGTTGGTGCTCAACAGCCGCGAAAATGCGCGGCGGCGGACCTGTTTGTTTCGGCAGCGCTTGCTGGCCGAAGCGTTGATTCGTTACGACGAAGATCGCCGCGAATTGCCTGGCTACGCCAATTTTCAGATCCCTGCCGAAGCGGACTCGATCAAGACGGGATGGCTCTTTCCGGCCCTGCCGTATCTGCACAATCAGATTTATCAGAACCCGGGCGAAATTCCCCAGCCCCCCTACCTGGGAGAGTTTGAGGCCTATTCGGCCGCCGGAGAATTGGCCGGCCAACAGCCTGACTTTACGATTTACGAAGCGATCTGTCCTGACGACGCGCCAAGCGACCCCGAGCAATGGGGCGGCCTTTGCTCGTTTACGGTCAACGGCGGAATGCCCGACGTCGCGCCAAGCGATCAGATTCCGGCTGACTGGGCCGCCAACGGCGTTTTCCAGAATCGATTGCTTCAGCGACAAGAAGCGGCGTTCGAGCAGTTAACGCTGCTGCAAATCTCTGAGCGAGACGGGCTCGAAACGACCTTGTTTTTGGGCGAAAACGTCGACGCCGGCGATTGGACTTCAGCTAACGAAGCGGAGGTCGCCTTTTTATGGAGCGCCGATCCCCAAGCGATTTTGGGCGTGAATCAAGAGACGGGCCAAGGAGACGGCTCGCCCCGATTCGCGCGGCTTTCCAGTTATCATCCTGGCGGCGTCAATCTGATCTTCGCCAGCGGCGCGGGCAAGTTTGTAAGCCAAGAGATCGACAAGATCACCTTCGCGCAGATGCAAGCGACCGACGACGCTCAAGCGAAGATCGCCGGAACCGACCAGTTGGTTTGGCCGGACTCGACGCGGGAAATCGCGCCGCCGCCGGTCGACGCAAACGAGAGTTCGCCCGAATAATCGTTGCAATTGGTGCAGTACCGTATGGATTGCGGCCAAGCGGCGAAAGTTTGCGGTCCAGCGAAGCGAGCAAGTCGGGGCGACCTATATTTGCCAGTTACATCTTGGATGCGGCTCTCTCCCCCTTGAGCGCGATGAATCGAAAAATTTCGCCAATTCGACAGCAATCGACCTTGCTCGACGCCAGTTATCGGGTCGTCGACGGAGTGGCGATTTTGGCCGGGCTCGGCTTGGCGGTTGATTGGTCGCACTTGGCGTTTCACTCTGCCCATCAGTTTGCCGCCGCGGTCGCGATTTGCTTGTTTTACGTCGTTGCCGAATTAACCGGCATGTATCGCAACTGGCAAGGCGTTTCGACCCAGCGCGAAATCGGCTGCGGGTTGGCGACTTGGGCCGTTACTCTCGGCCTTTTGATCGCCGTCGGCTTGTTGACCGGGCATGCCGAGTCTTATTCGTTATTGACCGCTTGGTATTGGTTATGGATGACGCCCGGCTTGATGGTGCTGGTCCGTCTGGCGATTCGCTGTTTGCTCGAATTCATTCGCTCGCGAGGGCTCAACTATCGCGGTTTTGCGATCGTCGGCGTTAATCCGCTGGGACTGCAACTAGCGGCCAATATTCGCGATACGCCTGACTTGGGGTTGCGGTTCGTCGGTTTTTTTGACGATCGGCCGCAAAGTCGTTTGCCGGAGATTCCCGCTTCGTTAGGCTCGCAAGCAGGCGACATCGCCGACTTGGTCAAGCGGGCACGCAACGGCGAAGTCGATCGGATTTACATCACGTTTCCGATGCGCGCCGAAGAGCGAATCCGTAACGTGCTGGCGCAATTGAGCGATTCGACGACGTCGGTTTACATTGTGCCTGACTTTTTCGT
>JBITAD010000133.1:0-4029 GCA_044439945.1 Blastopirellula sp. JB062 | reverse complement strand
CAGACCGGCGAATTCACGAAGATCGAATCGAACGTCGATCGTCCGATCTCGTTCGATACGCCGGAAGCAGCGCTAAAAAGCTTTAAGTTGCCTGAAGGGTATGAAATTAACCTGTTCGCTTCAGAGCAAGAATTTCCGGAATTGCGAAACCCGGTGCAATTCGCTTTTGACGCCAAAGGGCGATTGTGGTTAGCGACGATGGAAAGCTACCCGATGTATTTGCCGGGGACGCCGGTCGACGACAAAATTTTGATTTTGGAAGATACCGACGGCGACGGCAAAGCCGACAAAAAGACGGTTTTCGCCGACGGGTTGCACTTGCCCACCGGTCTGGAACTGGGCGACGGAGGCGCGTACGTCGCCGCCCAACCGAACTTGATCTTTCTGAAGGATACCGACGGCGACGATAAAGCCGACGTCAAAAAATATATGTTGCACGGCTTTGACTCGGCCGACTCGCATCATTCGATCAGCGCATTTACCTGGGGCCCCGGCGGGGCGCTTTATTTTCAAGAGGGAACGTTTCATCACACCCAGACCGAAACGCCTTACGGCCCCGAGCGGCTAAAGAACGCCGGCGTTTTTCGATACGAACCGTTGACCGCCAAGTTTGACGTCTTCGTCTCGTATTCGTTCGCCAATCCCTGGGGGCATACGTTTGACGATTGGGGGCAAAACTTTGTCGCCGATGCGTCAGGCGGTGCGAATTATTTCGGGACGGCCTTTAGCGGCGACGTCGACTATCCGAATAAGCATCCCGGCATGAAGCAGTTTCTCAAAAAGCAGTGGCGCCCCACTTCGGGCTGCGAGTTCGTATCGAGCCGTAACTTTCCGGAATCCGCCCAGGGCAATTATCTGCTGAACAACTGCATCGGTTTTCAAGGCGTGTTGCAATACAAGATGAAAGAAGACGGTTCCGGTTTCGCCGCCGATCCGGTCGAACCGCTGTTGCAATCCTCCGATCTCAATTTTCGGCCGGTCGATTTGCAGTTTGGCCCCGATGGGGCGCTCTACGTTGTCGATTGGTACAACCCGTTGATCGGCCATATGCAGCACTCGGTTCGCGATCCGAAACGAGATAACCGGCATGGCCGCGTTTGGCGCATATCGTACGGCGGCAATGATCTGGTAAAGCCTGCGAAGATCGCCGGTCAGCCGATTCCGGCATTGCTTGATTTGCTGAAGACCTATGAGTACCGCACGCGATATCGGGTTCGTCGCGAACTGCGCGAACGCGACCCGCAACAGGTCGACGCCGAAATTGCGAAATGGATCGCCGGACTCGACGTGAATGACAAGCAGTACGAGCATCATCTGCTCGAAGCGTTGTGGGTGAAGCAGAACTTGGATCTCGTCGATCAAGAGTTGCTGACCAAACTGCTTCGAGCTTCGGATCCGCGGGCTCGCGCCGCTGCGACGCGCGTGCTTTGCTATTGGCGCGATCAGGTCGAAAACCCGCTCGCCCTATTACAGGCTCAAGTCAACGACGAGAACGCGCGCGTGCGTCTCGAGGCGGTTCGCGCATTGAGTTTCTACGATACGCAGGAAGCGCTCGACATCGCGCTGGAATCGCTCGCCTATGATCAAGATTATTACCTTGAATATACGCTGGGCGAAACGATCAAGACGCTCGAAGGCCGCATTGGCCCCCAAAATTAGCGGTCGCGTAAACGGTTAAACAGGTAGAGTCACCCGAACCATGTTCGGGTGACTCTTTTCAATGACGCAACGAAAAAGCCCTTAAAGGTTCGGTATATGAGTTTTCGGCATCTAATCGCTATGACGACGGCGAGCTTCGCCTTGTTTCTCATGGTCTCCTCGGCGGCGGCGCAAGGGAGCGTCGATGCGATGGTCAAAATGATCAATAGCGGTCGCATCAACGAGCAGCGATTGCCGCAAGTGCTCGACTTGATTTGCAAACGCGCGAACGAAGAGAATTTGGCCTACGTTTTTCAAATGGCGGTCAAGCCGGATGGATTTCCTGCGTCGGTGCGTCCTGACGCTTTGCAAGCGTTGCACGAAGCGGCCGTCAGTCGCAACGCCGTTCCCAAAGGAGATTTGTCGGCGATTCGCGAGTTGCTGCGAAGCGACGATTTGCGCACGCAAAATCTTGCGGTCGAGTTAGCGGGGCTTTGGAAAGTCGAGGGCGCGCTCGACGAACTAGCCCAATTAGCGACAGAGCCGAAGACGGCGGCCAAATTAAAAAAAGGGGCCGTGCGCAGCTTGGCGATGATCGGCGGAGCGCAAGCGACCGCCACGCTAGAGAAATTGACCAAGGCGAATCAGCCGCTGGCGATTCGCTATTTAGGGACCTCGGCGCTAGTCGACGTTGATATCGACAAGGCTGCGAAAATCGCGGGAAATATTTTAGGCGACGCCGATACTTCGACCGATCCGGCCGTCATGATCGACGCCTTTCTCGCGCGGCAGTCAGGCCCTGATAAGTTAGCGGCCGTTCTAGCCGAAACCGAGTTGACCCCGGACGTAGCGAAAATGGGTTTGCGACAAATGTTCGCCGTAGGACGCAGCGATCCGCAACTTGTCAGCGTCCTATCAAAAGCGGCCGGCATCGACGACGATGCGCCCGATTTGACGCCCGATGAAATCAAAGCTCTGGCGGCCGAGGTATTGGAAAAAGGGGATGCCCGGCGCGGAGAGTTGCTCTTTCGTCGCGCGGATCTCAATTGTTTTAAGTGCCACGCGTTGAGCGGCGCCGGCGGACAGATCGGGCCTGATCTGAGTGCCGTCGGCGGCAGCAGCCCGGCGGATTACGTCGTCACCTCAATTTTGTATCCCGAACAAGCGGTCAAAGAAGCGTACGCGACTCGGACGATTTTGACTATCGACGGCAAGGTGTATACCGGCATCATTGCGGAAGAAGATGACGATCGGGTCGTTATGATGCTGGCCAGCGGCGAAAAGGCGGTGATTCCGGTTGACGATATCGAAGATGAAAAAGAGGGCGGCTCGCTCATGCCCAAAGGCTTGGCCAAGTTTTTGACCCATGAAGAATTTCTCGATTTGTCTCGCTTTATCTCAGAACTAGGCAAGCCGGGACGCTACGCCATTCGTAGCGAGCCGACCGTCCAGCGATGGCGCGTTCTGAAAGAAACCCCGACTGAACTGGTCGAAAGCGTGCCGACCATCGGGCAACTAGAAGAGCGAATCATTCAAGCTCCGAAAGATGACTGGGCGCCTGCCTATGCGATGACCGCCGGTGCGCTGCCGCTGTCGGAATGGATTTCGGAAGAGCGTCCGACGCTTTATCTGATGGCCGAAGTTGACGTCGTGGTCGGCGGAAAAGTACAGTTAACGCTTAACGAAACCGAAGGCGTGCGCGTTTGGTTCGGCGATGATGCGCTCGCCGAAGGAAAGCCTGAACCGATCGAGCTAACGCCTGGCAAGCATGCGATTTATTTACGGATTGACCCCAAGAAATTCCGTGCCGAAACGCTCCGTGCGACGCTCGACCGACCGGCTGATTCGGAAGCCGAATACACGGTCGTCGGCGGTGCGTAAATCGAAAGTCGTCGGGCTATGGAAGCGGTCGTTCTCTCTTGCGAGCATAGCGGCAACCAAGTGCCCAAAAAGTATCAGCGACTGTTTCGCGACGCCCAGCACGATCTGGCGTCGCATCGCGGGTGGGATCCAGGCTCGCTGCAATTAGGGCAAGCGTTTCAACGATCGACCGGGGCCCCATTGATTGCGGCCGCAGTCTCGCGGTTGGTGGTCGAGCTGAATCGCTCCGTCGGTCATGCGAGTCTATTTTCCGAATATACCCGCAATCTGTCGTCGGAAGCGAAGCAATCGCTGTTAACCGAATACTATCTGCCCCATCGAAACCGAGTCGAAGAAGCGATCGTCGAGTTTCTTGATGCGGGGAAACGAGTCATCCATTTATCGATTCACACGTTTACGCCTGAATTGCACGGCAAAGTGCGGACGGCCGAAATCGGTTTGTTGTACGATCCGCGGCGACAACGCGAAAAGACGTTTTGTGCGGCCTGGCGAGCGCGTCTCTTGGCGCTG
>JBITAD010000132.1:0-4029 GCA_044439945.1 Blastopirellula sp. JB062 | reverse complement strand
AAGCGTCGACCAAAG
This sequence comes from Blastopirellula sp. JB062, assembly GCA_044439945.1. Taxonomy (GTDB): domain Bacteria; phylum Planctomycetota; class Planctomycetia; order Pirellulales; family Pirellulaceae; genus Blastopirellula. The sequence goes on along the minus strand of JBITAD010000132.1, from coordinate 4,014 downwards.
CGATCGCTTGCGGGCGTTTGTAATAAACCAGATGCTCTTCGCAATAAGCGCGAACGGCAAGCTCATCGACACCTGGTTCGACGGCGATCGCCGCTTTGACAATTTCGGCCTGCGAAGCTAAGCGACTGCCGTAAACTTTAACTTCGCGTACGCCCGGCATGGCGGCGATCGTTTCTTCCACTTCGCACGGGACGACCTTCAAACCAAGCACGTTGATCATCTCGCCGGTTCGTCCGCGGAGATGAATCACCCCGTCTTCAGCGAGGCGGGCGAGGTCGCCGGTTTCAAACCAACCGTCCGCATCCCATGGATGCAGAATCTGCCCCTGGTCATCGAGATAACCCGCCATCATCGAGCTGCTTTTTACGTGTAACTTGCCGACGCCGGGCTCCAGACCTTGGGCGGCCGCGTCGTGCGGAGGGCGTACGCAAACTTGTACCCCATTCATCGGCGGCCCGACCCGTCCGTCAACGTCTTGCCCATCGGCCGTCGTTGCGACTGAAATGCCGCCTGTTTCGGTGGTCCCGTACAAAGGGCAAACAGTGACGCCCGTCTTTTTTCGGAATTGAACCGCCGAACGTCGCGGCATCATCGATCCGGCGGTCAGCAACCAGCGCAAACGCCCGAAGTCTACGCTTCCGCCGAATAGCAGCATATCGATATGAGCAGGCACCATCGGCAATAGGGTCACTGGGTGCGTCTGCAAAACGCCTGCCAACTTTTTCATGCTGAAGTTGGCCGTCGTTAGGATGCTGGCCCCAGAAAGAAGCGGGGTCATGACGGTCAAGCCGTACCCGTACGCATGGCTCATCGGCGGAATTGCGAACATGCAATCATCTTCGCAAATCGCCATAGTAGCCGCGTAATGTCGCGCTTCTTCTATCGCCGCAAAACCGGGGCGCAGCGCTATCTTTGGCATCCCGGTCGAACCGGAAGTCGGATGTAGCGGCACGCCGCGCAATTCGGGGCCCGGCACGCTGGCCGGATCTGCAAATTCGCCCCAAAGCAATTGCCAACCCTCTACCGGCGTCAGCTGTTTTTGGCCGCTCAGCACTGTTGCGACGTGCGGATCGCCACCATGACTTGCCAACCACTTCACGCCGAAACGTTTGGCATAACGCGCCAGCTCCGCCGGCGGAGTCATAACGTGAACGAGCAACGGCGCCGCTTCGCAAGCCAACAAGGCGGCAAGCGCCGCGGGAAAAAGGGGCCCGTTGCCGATCGTCACCAAGACCCGGTCGCCGCGCGCCAGGCCATGCTGACGAAAAACGCCGCTCAACGCCTCTCGCGCGCGAGCGAATTGAGCCGCCGAAACGACTCGTTGCGCATCGAGATCGATAATGCTTCCGCGATAATTTTCGGCGGCGTCCAAGATTGGCGCCGCACTCCAAATCGCGTCGGCTGCTACCGGACCAGACACTGTCGCGCTCCATCTTCCCACCGCTCCAACACTTCGTCGATATCGGCCGAAGTATGGGCGGTTGATAAGAACATCGGCTCGAATTCGTTCGGGTGAAAGTAGACGCCGTTCCGCTGCATGTGATGCTGGAATTGAATGTAACGATCGAAGTCGCAATGCCGACGAACGTCGCGATAGTTGTAAAGACCTTCGACGTCGGTTTTCGTGATCAAACCGGCCAACAGCGGACCGAGGTGATGGACATGGTGCGGAACGCCGAGTCGGTTATAGATATCGTCGATGCCGCCGGCCAACTGATCGCCCAACGCATGCAAATGGGCGTAAATGTTCTCTTTGTCAGCCAGCACGGTATCCAAGACCGCTTCGGCCGCCGACATGACGACCGCGTTGCCCGAGAAGACGCCGCCATGGAATAGCGGGCCGTTGGCGATGCAGTTCATGATTTCGGCCGATGCGCCGAACGAACCGACCGGATATCCGCCGCCCATCGCTTTCGAGACGACGGTAATGTCAGGCGAAACGAGATAATGCTCTTGGGCCCCGCCGGGAGCGACGCGCATGCCGGTGATGACTTCGTCAAAGATCAACAACCCGCCGCAATCATGGATCATCTCACGCACGGTGGCGAGATAGCCGTCGCGCGGCATCAGCAAGCCGGCGTTGCCCGAGATCGGCTCCATAATGACCGCCGCAGCTTCGTCGCCGTGCTCTTCCAAACAGCGCTGCAGTGCGTCTAAATCATTCCATTGGCAAGTGATTACGTCGTCTAAGGCGTCCGACATGCCGGTGGTGCCTGGAATCGCCGGTCCATATCCGCATTCAGGCAGCATATCGAGCGGGGCGTGATACTTCGTAAAGACCGCTTCGCTCCAGCCATGATAATGCCCCTCGAACATGATCAACTTACGACGCCCGGTATAGGTGCGCGCCAAGCGAATCGCCGAGGCGCACGCTTCCGTGCCTGAATTGGCGAATCGAAGTAATTCGATGCAGGGGAAGAGTTGCTTCAATTTTTCGGCGACCCGAATCGTCACTTCAGTCGGAAAACCGAGTTGGCTTCCTTGTTCCGAAATTTGCCGAGTGACGGCGTCGATCACTTGTTGAGGACGGTGACCTAACAACAACGGCCCGTAAGACATGTTCAGGTCGATGTATTCGTTCCCGTCGATATCCCACAATCGACCGCCTTCGCCGCGATCCGCGACCAAGGGAATATGGTAGGGCAGAACGCGCATCGTGCTGCTATCGCCGCCTGCGATGCTTTTTCGTCCTCGCTCCAGCATTTTCGCACTTTGCGCCGCTCCAGTCGAATCCGTTGTAGAAATAGTTCCCGTCATGGCATTACCCCGTTTCATTGCAGTATTTCTTTCAATTGGAGCAGTTATGAGTGGCGTTGGCGTTTGGCGAAGCCGCCAGTTCTTGAAAACATCGCGCTAGCTGTTCGGAGCTTTCCGCATGTCCGGTCGTTACCAGACGACCGGATCGCATCGCCGTTTCCCAGCTAAGTTCGCCAAGCGTTAATCGCGTAAAAGTATCGCTATTCAAATAACAAGTGGGACTGTCGCCGTTCTGCAATCCCGAACCGACGCCGACCAATCGCCCCTGATCTAAGATCATGTGCCATTGACCGCCTCCGCTGCCGCTAATCTGTAAACTGACGTAACGACGATCGCCGCCGCTTTGATCCAACCCGTCGGCGCTGGCCAACCAAGGCGCCAGATTTTCGGCGATAGGAAACTTTATCTTTGCCGAAGCTTCGCGCGGCCAGCCGAAATTTTTCTCTAGGGCGAACGCGATCAGTCGATCCATCATCGCGTCGTCTACCGCCGGACATGGCAACTCGGGCAGGGCTTGTTCGGTATTCGTCGAATCAAAAGTGGGGTCATCGCTCCAATACGATTGATAAACGCCCATTTGCTCCCGAAACGATTCGGCGATTTCGTCCGCCGACATCGAACTGCTCTCGGCAGGCTCGTCGTGGCGCGCAATCTTCAAGACCATCGCCGCTACCGCGCCCAGCATCTCGGCAACGGTCGCCGCCTGCGGGTTGGTCAGATGGTAAGTTCGGCCATGCAAGTCAGAACGCACGATAATCTGAGTCATCGCGGCCGAGACCCAATCGACCGGGACCAAGTTCTTACGTTCCGTACCGTCAAGCTGCAGCGCACCGAGAAAATCGCACTCGTTGATCCGCGCCCAAGGGATGCTGGTCACCAAAGCGTGCACCAGCCGCAGCGGCGTATAAAAGCCGTGGTACGAAACGGTAAATGCGGTCTGAGAATCGCCGACGATAATCGAAGGGCGATGAACCGTCAGTTCGTCGATAAAATCGGCCGCCCGAACTTCTTTTTCGGCGGTCAGCTTGCTCGACTCATAGTCGTTGCTCGGCTCTTGCCCGACGTCGATTTCATCTTCGCGTATCACGTCGCGTCGACGACCGCACACGTAAGCGGTAGAAACGTGATGAAATTTGCGAATGCCGGCGGTGCGACAAAAATCAAGCACATGCCGCGTTCCCCAAATGTTGCTGCGCCACGGCTCGCCTTCGTCTTCGTCGGCGTAAAAGGTTAAGGAAGCGGCCGAATGCACCATGA
>JBITAD010000131.1:1547-4032 GCA_044439945.1 Blastopirellula sp. JB062 | reverse complement strand
CCGACCTTGCCGAGCTTGGGCGAAAAATTGCAGACGATCTCCGCACTCAAAAAGCGATCATGGGGGTCTTTGACGAAGGTTGCATGGGCATGTTCAACGCGATCATTCCCGATCAGTTGCTCCATTCGGTCGGCGTCTTCAAAGAACGCTTGAGCCAATCCGCCTTATATGCGGAGATGCGTGCAGTCGCCGAAGTCGAAGCGAATGCGACGTACCAATGGTATCTAGAGCAAGGAATGAATTTTCATTTTGGCGAGAACGAGGCGACCGATTTAACGCCGGAACAAGTTCGCGAGCAGTGCCGCATGTACGTTGCGGCCGTCCGCCTGGCCGACGACTTCGGCTGCGAAGCGATCGGCATTCAATATCAACAAGGGCTGAAAGACCTGACGCCTGCCAGCGATTTGGTGGAAGGAACGCTCAACAGCACCGTTCGTCCGCCGGTTTTCGATCGTCAAGGCGAACGTGAACTCTTTTCGCAACGAAGCCTTCCTCACTTCAATGAAGTTGACGAATGCGCGGGACTCGACGCGATCCTCATTCAACGCGTCCACCAGGCTCTTGGGCAGCCTGTAGAAACGACCTTGCACGACTTACGCTGGGGCTGTTTCGACGAATCCGGCACGACCGATCAATACGTATGGGTTTTTGAAATCTCCGGTTCCGCTCCGGCAGAACATCTTGGCGGCTGGAAGTCATGCCACGGTTATCGCCAGCCGCCGATGTATTTTCCGAAAGGGGGCTCCACCTTATCAGGCGTATCGCGGCCAGGCGAAATTATTTGGTCTCGGATCTATGTCGCCGATCAAACCCTGCATCTAGATATCGGCCGCGGACAAGCGATTGAACTGCCGGAAGCCGAAACGCAACGCCGCCTGCAAGCGACGACGTCGGTATGGCCGATCATGCATGGAGTGACCTACGGCGTCAGCCGCGATCAAATGATGGCGAAGCATCAGGCCAATCACGTTCAAGTCGCTTACGCAGCCGACGCCGACGCCGCGGATCAAGCGCTGCTGGCTCGCGCGGCTGCCTGTGCGGCGCTCGGCATGCAGGTGCATTTGTGCGGAACGAAAAAAGATGGCTCGAAATGGGAAGTCGTAGATTAAGCCATGAATAACGATTGCTTTATCGGAGTCGATGTCGGAACAGGCAGCGCTCGCGCCGGCCTTTTTGACGGCAGCGGAACGTTGTTAGCGTCAGCCGCACATCCTATTCAAATCTTTCGCCCGCAAGCCGACTACGTTCAACAGTCGTCGAACGACATTTGGAACGCCGTTTGCCGCTGCGTAAAAGAGGCGATCGCATCCGCGGGAATTGATGCGACTCGCGTCAAGGGGATCGGCTTCGACGCAACTTGCTCTCTGGCAGTGCTGGACGAAGAAAATCGCCCAGTCACCGTCAGCCCTGACGGCGATGACGACCAAAACGTGATTGTTTGGATGGACCATCGCGCGGTCGAAGAAGCGTCGGCGATCAATCAATCGGATTTCGAGGTGCTGCGCTACGTGGGCGATACGATTTCGCCCGAAATGCAGACCCCCAAGCTCATGTGGCTAAAGCGGCATCTTCCCGAAACCTGGCGAAGAGCAAGACGCTTCTTCGACCTGCCCGATTATCTGACCTTTAAAGCGACCGGCGAAGACGTCCGCTCGCTGTGCAGCACCGTCTGCAAATGGACCTACTTAGGTCATGAACAGGAAAAAGAAAAAGAGAACGCCGGTCGCTGGGACGCAGACTATTTTCGTTCGATCGGCCTTGGAGATTTAGTCGACGAAAATTATCGCCGCATCGGCGAACGAATTCGCCCGATGGGCGAGGCGATCGGCCAAGGCGCGTCGCCGAGCGCCGCTCAAGAATTAGGCGTGCCTGTCGGCACGGCCGTCGGCGTTTCGATCATCGACGCCCATGCCGGCGGAGTCGGCATGCTGGGCGCGTCGCTCGACGGCGCAGCGCCGACGCCCGAGCAACTTGATCGGCGACTTGCGCTAATCGGCGGGACTTCTAGCTGCCATATGGCGGTCTCGACGCAAGCGCGCTACATTCCCGGCATCTGGGGGCCGTATTACTCGGCGATGATCCCTCAAATGTGGCTCACCGAAGGGGGACAATCCGCCACCGGAGCGCTGATTGACTTCGTCATTCATAATCATGGCGCCACCGCCGAATTGCTGCAAACGGCCGAAACGCGGCGGCAATCCGTTTACGAAACGCTAAACGATCGTCTCGATACGTTAAGCGTTGAACAGCCGTTTCCCGCAGCGCTGACGCAAGGCTTGCATGTTTGTCCTTACTTCCATGGAAATCGCTCGCCCTGGGCGGACCCGACGCTGCGCGGCATGATCTCGGGACTTTCCTTGTCGGCGTCGCTTGATGATTTAGCGACGCTGTATCTGGCGGTCATTCAGGCAATCGCCTATGGGACGCGTCACATTCTGGAAACGATGAATCGTCAAGGCTATCAGATCGACACGATCTTCGCTTG
>JBITAD010000131.1:0-1537 GCA_044439945.1 Blastopirellula sp. JB062 | reverse complement strand
ATCACCGGGTGTCGCATCGTGCTATCAAAAGAACCGGAATCGGTGCTGCTGGGCAGCGCCATGTTAGGTGCGGTCGCTGCACAAGCTTTTCCCAGCTTGCTCGACGCCATGTCGGCGATGAGCGGCGCGGATCAGGTCATTCCGCCTAGCGACGGGACCACCTCCCAATATCACCAGGCGAAATACGACCTGTTCCTACGAATGCACGACGACCAACTCGCCTATCGAGACCGCATGAGTCGCATTCGCCTCGACACTTAGCGACGTCGTTTCCCGTTAGCGCCAACGCATGATTACGATTTGCGTTGCAAGATCATTTCGACTTCAACGCTGGCCCCTAGCGGCAGTTGTTGCATGCCTAACGCAGTTCGTGCGTGACGACCTGCCTCGCCAAAAACGTCTCGCACTAACTGCGATGCGCCATTGATCACCACATGCTGCTGCGTGAAATCGGCCTCGGAGTTAACGTAGCCTGTGATGCGGACGACTCGCTCGATCGCATCTAACGAGCCGACTTCTTTACTGACCGCTCGCAATACGTTAGCGGCGCACAATGCGGCGGCGGTTGAAGCGTCGTCTTGCGAAACTTGCGTCGGCACTTTTCCGACATACTTCAGTTGATCGCCGTCAAAGGGGACCTGCCCCGAGGCGTAGACGATATCGCCGACAATCGACACGGCGTCGACAAGCGTTCCTTCAGGCGTCGTCCGATCACAAGGATACCCCAACTCGGCTAAACGAATTTCTCGAGCGCTCATTACTTTCGCGTACCTTACTCTTTAAAAAATGGTGCGAACCATCTCGCACTTCATAAACCGAAAACGTCAATGCCTTGCTTACGAAGCAAGTTCCAACTCAAACGCATCGACGGCGTTGCCCCAAAAAATACGCTTGATCTCAGGCCGCGACAAGCCGACGATATCGGCCGCATGCTTCATCGCTAACAATTGCTCATAGATCGCCAAGACTGGGCGAGCTTCGCAATGCGGAAACGCTAGAGAATGCTTGGCGACGTCCAGCATTTGCCAAGATCGCCCTAGCGCGACGTATTGCCCTCGAAAGTAAGTCGCGTCGACTCCGTCCGACCCGTAGAAGATCCGCCGCCCATCTTCTTGACCGAATAACGTAATCATCGGCCGCACGTCGGTAACCGCTGAAACGTCGTACCAGATGTTCGGCAAATCTCGCAGCCTGTGAATCGCCTCACGGATCGGCCAATAAGTAAAGCTTCGCGCACAATGGGCGAGAATCCACTTGACGCCCGGGTACTTGCGAAGCGTATATTCTTCAAGGTCACGCAAATTATCCGCATCTGCGACTCCGTCAAAGCGCGACAAATGCATGGTTACCCACAGGCCAAGCTCGTCGGCTAGCGCAAGTTGATCTTCGGTCAAAAAATCACGAATTCGACATTCGGCGACATCGCCCGTTTTTGAGAACAAACGATAAGGCTTTAATCCGATAACGCCCGCCTTCTCAACGTCTGTTGCAATTTCATCCCTGGTGCATTCAGGCGCGACCAATCGCTGCAGATCGG
>JBITAD010000130.1:0-4033 GCA_044439945.1 Blastopirellula sp. JB062 | reverse complement strand
AAACATTACCAACACGCCGGAGATCGCCAGCCAACCCAAATGGTCGTACATCAGATAGTCGAGAAACTTGACGTCGCGGCCGAGCAATTCGATTTGAGTCGACTCGTAATGTTCGGGATGAAACAGCGCGCAATGCAGGATTCGAAACATCTGATGGAGCGAATCGCGGGCATGGCTCAGAAAAAAGAGCCCGGCGATGATGTTGATCGCATTGGCCAGACTGATGGGGTTGACCGTACGGTGACGTAAGAAAGGGGTGCCGACCGTCGACCAGGTGCGTAAATGATCGAGCGGGATGCCGTCGACGCTCGCTTGCCGCAGGGCCATCCAAATGATCGATCCGCCATGGCTATGGCCAATTAGGTGATAGCCTTGACCGGTGCGTTCGAATTGGGCGAGATACTCGAGAAGCGATTTGGCGCCTTTTAAACGTTCTCGCTCGTTGTTTTCGCCGGACCAATGAAACAACTTGCCGTTGTTCTGTAGCGACACGCCTTCGGGCAAGCGATGTTCCAACTCGCCCCAAACTGGGCTATTCCGCTGCCAAAAGGCCTCGCCTTCTTCATGCTCGTGCCCGGCAAAAGTGCCGTGCACTAAGATGACGACGTCTTGCGACGGATCTGCGGGAGAATAGACCTTGAGCTGGGACATGCGGTATAAGCCTGAGAAAACGCGATAGTCGACGCACAAAGAAAACGCCGCGAGACCATAGAGAAACCGGGCTAACGAAGCAAGACGAGTCGCGCCGGGGGAGATTGTCGGCTACGGCGGCGCGACCCATGAAGCGGCCTGCATTTGATTTGCGGGGAGCTTGCTTTTAGGATTTCCTCGGGCGATTGTAACAACCCGGGCGATGGGGTACGTTAAACCTTGAAACGCCGGCGCCGGCGATGCAAGCTGGCGCCTTGCAAGCGGACAGGAATCGAATCACCGATCGAACTAAAAAACGGAGAAGCAACCATGGCTTATACGCTGCCGGAATTGCCGTACGCTTACGATGCCCTTGAGCCGTCGATCGACGCTAAAACGATGGAAATCCATCATACGAAGCATCATCAGGCCTACATCACCAAGGTGAATGACGCCATTAAAGGGACCGAGCTAGAAAGCAAAACGATCGAAGAGCTCGTTTCCGACATGTCGGCCGTCCCTGAAAACATCCGCGGCGCCGTCCGCAACAACGGCGGCGGCCATGCGAATCACTCACTGTTTTGGACGATTATGAAGCCCAATGGCGGCGGAAACCCGACCGGCGCTTTGGCGGCTGCGATCGACGCCGAACTGGGCGGTTTCGACAAATTTAAAGAGGCCTTCTCGACTGCCGCGGCGACTCGCTTCGGTTCTGGCTGGGCTTGGCTCAGCGTTGACGGCGGCAAGCTGGTCGTCGAAAGCACGCCGAACCAAGATACGCCGTTGATGGAAGGTCGCACGCCGATCCTCGGACTCGACGTTTGGGAACACGCGTATTATCTGAACTATCAAAACCGTCGTCCCGACTACGTTTCGGCGTTTTTCAACGTCATTAACTGGGACGAAGTCGCCAAACGCTACGACGCCGCCAAGGCCTAGCGCCGCCGTCGAATCTAACGACATGAAAGAGCCGCCGGTATCGCTGGGCGGCTCTTTTTTTGCTAGCAGCGCGGCGGCGATGATTTTTCTGACCTTGACCTCGATCAAACCTCTCCATACTCTCCCTGCCAAGCCGGCGCAATAAGCGTGGCAGACTTTTCCGATAAAACGGGTCGGAATGGTTAATGAGTCGACGCGAGCGAGGACGACTCTTAACTTTACACGGAGGTCGCCGCTCATTTCGGCTGACGATCAAACCAATCACTCAGGGACGAGGCCGCAGGCGAGCACAGGGACGTGCTTTCTAGTGCGATGCCGCCTCAACAGAGCCAAAGGCGCGTGAGCTATGCGAGTGCGAATCGAAAAATGGACGCTAAGTGCGGCGATGATCGCCGCTGCCGCTTTGCCATCAGTCGGCTGCAAGAGCGGCATGGGATGGTGGGCCAGCAAAAAGGCTCCCGACGTTTCTAACGTCGCTACGTCGCAAGCGCCTCCTTACAACGCCACGGCGACGGCCCCTTCGGCTACGTCGACCCCGGTTCCCTCGTCGTCGGCGATGGCGCGCAACTCAAACGGCAGCGTAACCCCCAACTATGCGGCCGGTACGGGAGCGAGCGGATCCCCTTCGTATAGCGGTTCGTATCCCGGCATGGGATCGCCGACCGCCCCGCAAACCGGCTTTTACGCCGCGTCGCAAAGCAAGCCTTCGGCCGGTTCCAGCTATCCGGGCGCCGCCGCCGGACAAGGTCAATCAAGCTATCCGCAAAGCATGACCCGCCCGGTCAGCAATCCGTACGCCTCGCAAGGCGCCGCGGCTTATACCGCTTCGGCCGCCGGAGCTTCGCGCTATCCGTCGGGCGGCGGTTACTCGCAAGCCGGCTCGACTCAACCGAGCGGTTACTCGCAGCCTAGCGGCGGATCTCCTTCGACCAGTTCCGCCGTGCCGGCCAGCTACGCGCCGACGTCCGGCTCGACTTATCCGTCGACCAGCGGCGGCAGCAGCTATCCGAGCGCCGGCGGTTCGCAGTACCCGTCGACCGGAAGTTACCCGAGCACGAGCGGTTCGCAGCCGTCGGCGACCAGCGGCGGTTATCCCAGCACCAGTTATCCTAGCGCCGGCGGAAGTAGCAGCGGGTACCCAAGCGGCAGCGGTTATCCCAGCACCGGCGGTTCGCAATATCCGTCGACCGGAGGAAGCGGCGCCGATTCAAGCGGCGGCACTTCAACCTACAATAGCCCCGCCAGTTATCAGTCGTCCTCGTCGGCAGGTGCGACGCCCCATTATCGTCCCGGCGGGACCAGCGATTATGCCGGCGGCACGACTTCGAGCGACAGCGGGGCTGGTTCGTATCCGTCTAGCACGTCGAACTATCCCAGCACCTCGGGCCCGGCCTCGACGAACTATCCAAACACGAGCAGCGGCGGATCTCGATATTCGAGCGGCGGCTACTAAACTTCGCCGCGACACAAAAACAACGCGTCAAAGACCTTGCGGATTCGCAAGGTCTTTTATTGCGCGCTGGCGACAGCCTTCTAGCCGGAGATCCGCGACAATCGTTATGGCGCCGATTTTCGGCGATTTTGGCGCTCAAATCTCTCGTGCGAGCTTGTATGGACGCTGTTCAGGGCGAAAGAGAAAGCTACGGTTGATTAGCCGCCGCTGCGGCTTGCCAAAGCGGAAAGCTGGTCATCCGACCGAGACGCTTCCGTTGGCTTAACGGCGTCAATCTACTCCTAGTTGCTAGAGATTTCACCATGTGCGAGCTTCAGCCCACTTCGCGAAGAGAATTTGTCCAACGCGTCGGTTTGGCCGTCGGGGCCGCAAGCGTCGGCGCTTTGCCGGCGATCGCTTCCGCCAATACGACGCTCGCGGAGCGCCCCAATGATATTCTTGCCAAGTTGATCGAGGGAAATCGGCGTTTTGCCAACGGCAAGTCAAACGTGAATCCTCGTTCGCCGGCGGATTTCGCACAAGATGCCCTGGGGCAAGCGCCTCCTGCGATCGTGCTGGCTTGCGCCGACTCTCGCGTTTCGCCCGAGCTAGTTTTCGATCAACCGATCGGCGGGCTCTTCGTCTTGCGAGTCGCCGGCAATTTGGTCGGATCAGGACCGACGTTGATGGGCAGCATTGAATTTGCGGTCGCCGAACTAGGGGCGCGTTTGATCGTCGTGATGGGGCATAGCCAGTGCGGCGCGTGTGCGGCGGCAATTAAACATATTGAAAACAACGACGCGCTGCCGGGCGAGATCGAAGGATTGGTCGACTACATTCGACCGGCCGTTCGCCAGGTGAAAGGAAGCCCGGGCAATAAATTGGTGAACGTGACCAAAGCCAACGCGCTGCGAAATGCCGAAGAGCTGAAAAAACGGGGCTCGATCTTGCCGGAAAGAGTGTCCGCAGGCGATTTGAAGATTGTCGGCGCTTATTATGAACTATCGAATGGCCAGATCGAGATTCTGGGGC
>JBITAD010000129.1:0-4034 GCA_044439945.1 Blastopirellula sp. JB062 | reverse complement strand
AAATTTGCCAAACAACCGCTCAACAGGCAGCCCAAGCGATTGCGCTAGTCCAGCCCAGTGTCGCTTGGTCGGCTGCACCTCGGCGGCTGGCTCTTCTGTCTCGGCTTCTGATTCGAGCTCGGCGACCGGTCCGGCGGTTTCGTCTTCGGCGGAAGCGGCAAGATTTTCGTTTTTTTCTTCCGCCGGGGCTTCCGTCTCTTGCGAATCATCTGCAACCGGAGCGTCGCTCGACGGCTGGTCACTCAGATTTTCGGAAGGCGCGGCGCCGAGAGCGGCAGCCAGCGACGCCCAGTGGCTCTTTTTGGGTTGATTCATAAACCTTTTGGCGGCAGGAAGTTAGTTTTCGCGTGCAGCTCGACGCAAGCGAACTTGACGACTGCGGAGCAGGCGAATCTCTCCAGTGAGATTCTGTTTTTACCTTGGTTGGCACGCAGTTCAACCTAGTAAACGCGCAAGTATATCGACGCAGGCACGGTTTGTGAAGTCGTGATGCTAATAAGGGTTACGTTCATTCAGTCAAGCGGGCGGAGAATATTTTTCTGAGCAGAGAAAATGGAGCGAGCCGCCGCGGTTTTTGGCTGCGGCGGCTCGACTCCTCCCCTCGAAATGACTTCGTTTATTGACGACGCAGGATGAAGTCGCCGTTGTTCGCCACATTCATTAGCGGGCGGTAATAGCTGGAGCTGCCTGCTTTCGAGCCGCTAAATGGGTACCAAACCAGATTGATTCCGATATTCCAGGCTTCTTCATGGTTTCGAGTACGCGTCTCTTGCCCATCGGGCAATAAGAAGTTGAAACCGGTGTCAAGCGCTAGGCATTGCGTCAGCGGCAAGTGGAAGTCGGCCCCAATTAATCCTTGGCTGTCGCCTGTCCAGCCGCCGAGAATACGCATTTGCTTGCCGCAATCGTCTAATCGGCGTCGCCAGAAGAAGGCGTACAAGTTGGTGGCGGCGATATTTTCGCTAACTTGAGTCGGCACGGCGCCCGGCACCGTCATGGTAGTGGCGCCGGTTCCTTCCGAATCACTGGCCGAAAATTGAAAGCCAAGCTCGTTGCATTTTGGAAAAACCCAGCTCAATTGCCCGCGTACTTGGCTCACTTCGACGTCGTAATACCACTGGTCTTTCAAGTGATCGAAGACGATCCCGCCTTGCCAGCCCCAGTCGACTCGGCGAAACAACCCGACCGTGAAGAATGTCTGATCGCGGGTCGAATCGGAGAAGCTCGTCTCGTAAAGGTTGGCGTTCGAGCCGGACATGCCGATCTGAAATCCTAAACCGGATTTCGGCAGAAAACCGATTGGCATTCCCCAGTTAAACCCGTAGAGATAGCCGAAACTGCCGTCCATGCCTCGGTTCAAGCCATTCTTAAAGCCTTGAACGCCAGCGTGAACCGAGAAGTCAGTCCAGTTCAGACGAAAGCAGAGCGGAACGCAAAGCATCGCACATTCGTTGCATTGTCCGCATCCGCCGCAGCTTGTTCCGCAACTAGCGGTACCGCATCCGCCTGTGCCGCAGCTGCTGCATCCGGCGGTCGATTCGAGGCCAGCATGCGGATGCATCGATTCTTCGACCATGACTGGGCCTTCGCCCATGTACTCGACGCTTGGTTCAATGATTTCCGCCTGGGGTTGATGATCGAGGACGGAATAGTCGACCGGTTGGGCGACTGCCGCTTGCGTTTCAATGCGAGTTGCGATCCGGCTCGCCTTGGCGGCACGCTGGCGTGCTTGATAAATGCGATCTGCCGAAGGGGAGAAAAGTCTCCCGATGCGATCTTGTTCTTGACCGTAACTGGCCGTGCTCAGCATGCTGGCGCCGACCAGGAATGCAGCTAGCGCCGCACGAATAGAGAGTAACATTCACGATTTCCTTCATTCCGGGGGGACGGATGGAGCGGTGAAATCATCCGCTTCCATCAAGTTAATCGTCACAACCCGAACCGGGACTGAAGGAAAAGTCGGTGTTATTGGAAAAGTTTTCGCATTTTGACACGGGGAAGATTGGGGTGCTTGGGATAAAACGGCTGGCCGTGGCGGTTGTTCGGGAGGTTCTGTTTTTTTGCATCGCATCGGTTCGATGAAGTATTACGGCGAACAGAACTCGCTTGGCTCGTTAGATGGTCGCCTTGCCGGGCGGCCGAATCAGAGAAGGATGAAAGAACAATGGTCAAAAACTTGGTTTGTGGAGCGATCGTCGCCTGCTTGCTAGCGGTGAACGTCGCGTCGGCTCAAGATTGCGGATGCGCCGCTCCCGTTTCGTCGTGCGGTTGCAATGCTTGTCAGCCGACCTGTTGCGACCCTTGTTGTTGCAACCCGCTGGGAACCGCATTGAAGAATTTGGGGTGCGGGGTCAAAAAAGGCTTGTGTCACATCAAAGGGGGAATCGAACGCATTTTATGTCCGATTCGTTACAACCCCTGCTGTAACAGCTGCTCTACTTGCAGCGGCGGTTGCAACGCTTGCGGAAGCGGAACTTCGATGATGCGATACGGTTCGCCGGTGATCGAAGCCTCGCCGGCTTGGGAAGGTCGCACCGTGCCCAGTCCGCCGACTCCTCCTGCGGTCGAAGAATCGACGTCGGTCGTACCGGCGCCGGCACGCTTTCAACCGTCGGGCAATTGGAAATCGGCCCAAGGACAAAAATTGGCGCCGGTCCACTCGAAGCTGTACTACAGCAAAGTGCTTGCCGAGAAAAACATGGCGGCTCGCGTCAGCCACAACGCGAAATCGAACTACTATTACGCGACGCCTAAGTCGAAGTAATCCCAGGCTTTGCCTGTCGCGTCGCTGAAACGCCTCTTACTGAGAGGCGTTTTTTTATGCGCTCATCGCCTGATCTAAATCGTCGCGCAAATCTTCGAATGCTTCGAGCCCAATCGAGAGGCGAATCAGTTCGTCATGAATCCCATGGGCCAGACGCGCTTCGCGATCATAACTGGCGTGCGACATGGACGCAGGCTGTTCGATTAACGATTCGACGGCCCCAAGGCTGACCGCCAATTGAAAGAGTTGAGTCGACTCGGCGACCTTTTTAGCCGCCGCGAAATCGCCTTTTACCTCAAAGCTTAGCATCGCTCCAAAACCGCCGGTCATCTGTTTGGCGGCAATTTCGTGTCCGGGGTGATTGGGCAAGCCTGGATAAAGCACGCGAGAAACGCGCGGGTCTGCGTCTAAAAACTCCGCAATTTTTTGAGCCGTCTTGCATTGTTCTCGAACCCGCAAATCGAGCGTTTTTAAACCGCGACTGACGAGGAACGATTCAAACGGCCCCATAACGGCGCCTGTCGCATTTTGTGCGAAATAAAGGCGATCGAAGAGCTCTTGGTCTTTAACGACCAACGCGCCGCCCAGCACGTCGCTATGCCCTCCGAAATATTTGGTGGCCGAATGCATGACGATGTCGGCGCCCAGTTCAAGCGGGCGGGTCAAAACCGGCGTGGCGAAGGTGCTGTCGACCCCGAGCAGCAATTGACGTTTTTTCGCAATCTGGGCGCAGGCGGCGATGTCAGTGATCGACATTTGCGGATTGCCGGGGCTTTCGATCCACAGCATTTTGGTTTCAGGACGGATCGCCGCCTCGAATGCGGCCAAATCGCTAGAAGGGGCAAGCGTCGTCTTTATGCCGGCCCGGTTGCAGATCTTATGAAGCAACCGATAGGCGCCGCCGTAAATATCCGATCCGGCGACGACATGGTCGCCGGCTTCCAGAATCAACATCGCCCCATGAATGGCCGCCATGCCTGAAGCGTAAGCAAGCGCTCCCGAACCTCCTTCGAGAGCGGCAAGCGTCGTCTCTAGGTTTTTGCGAGTCGGGTTGCCGCTGCGCGAGTAGTCAAATTCTCCCCACTCTCCGGCGCCAGGCTGCACATAAGTGCTAGCGACATGAATCGGCGGCACGACGGCGCCTGTTTGCAAGTCGCGAGCGTTTCCGACATGGATCGCTTTGGTCCGAAACTCCATTCGATCTGACTTTCTTCGCTGAAGATGATGGGATAGGCGACATTAAGTCGCGTCGTGCCGACTAAATCGAGTC
>JBITAD010000128.1:0-4034 GCA_044439945.1 Blastopirellula sp. JB062 | reverse complement strand
CGCCCAGTAACGATCGCGAGCTAGGCGACCTGCATCGCAAGTACGGCTATCGATTTGAAATGGGAACGCTTTACACCATGATCGCCGGGCTGTTGAACGTGCTGGTCATCTTTGACGCCTACGCCGGACCGGTGTTTGTCGTGCCCGAAAAAGAGAAGCGAAGGCGCCAACGACAAAACAAAAAAGAGTCGCCTCCGACGGCTGACGAGACCGCGCAAGACCCGGAAGAAGCGAGCCGTACGACCGACCGTTAATCACGCCTGCGAAGATCAAGCATGTTTTCCGTAATCACGACCGTTACTTTTCTAGCTGCGATTCCGGCGGCGCGTCTTTTGTACGCATTGCCGCTGATCGTCGTCGTCAGCTTGGTTTACGCCGCAACGCGGCACGAACGTTGGGCGCCGATACTAGAGCACGCTTGGGATACGGCGCTGTGGATCGTCGGCGTTATGGCGGTCGTCTTCGTCGTCTTGCTGGCGGTAACTTGGTGGTTCTAGCGCCGCGTCGGACGTTTCGCTTTCTTACGATTTTGGATCTGATTTCTCCATCGCTCTCCGGCATTTCGACCGAAAACGTCAATTCAGCTGAAGACCGCGGAAGTCGCGGTCTAGCCGAAAGCGGATAGGCGGCTTAAAAAACGCCCATCGCCATCAAGCTATAACGAACGACGAAACCTGCCGCGACGACGCTGACCATGCTCATCAGCTTGATCAAGATGTTCAAGCTCGGCCCGCTCGTATCTTTGAAGGGATCGCCGACCGTATCGCCGACGACGGCCGCTTTATGAGCGCTGGATCCTTTGCCGCCGTGCGAGCCTGCTTCGATATACTTTTTGGCGTTGTCCCACGCTCCGCCGGCGTTGGCCATAAAGATTGCGACGCAAAACCCAGTGGTCAGCGTTCCGACCAGCAGCCCCAACACGCCGCCGACGCCAAGCAAAAAGCCGATCAAAATCGGAGTCGACAAGCCCAATACCGAAGGCAAAACCATCTCCCACTGCGCCGCTTTGGTGCTAATTTCGACTGGCAACGCGTAATCGGGCAGTTGGCTGCCGTCCATAATGCCCGGCTTGTCGCGGAACTGTCGACGGACTTCTTCGACCATGCCTTTTGCCGCGCGGCCGACCGCTTTCATGGTTAACGCACAGAAAACGAACGTCGCCATCGCGCCGACGAAGATGCCTCCCAACACCTTCGGATTCATCAGATTCGCTTCGTAATAGTTCGTAAAATCGATTAAGGTCGCCGCATGGATCGGCAACAGTTCGGTATCGCGTCCGACCATTCGTAAATGGGGATGGTCGCCGTTGGCGTCGACCGAAACCATCTCGGCAGGAATTTTGGCGGGGCCGCGCGAGAAATCGAGCCGGTCCCAATCGGCCGAGACTCGCTTGTCGCGCCGATCGCCAGGCAACACCAAAAATCCATGGACCTGTTCAACCTCGTCTTGCTCCGTTTTATAAACGACGAAGCCGCTGGAGACGCGATAAGGTTGATCGGTTTCGATCACTTGAGCGATATTCTCTCCCCATCGCTCGAATCCGATTCGGACTTCTTCGACGTAGGCGGCCAAAAGAGCCAGCGCCGTGAGCGCGGCCGAGCCGATGGCAAAACCTTTACCGGTCGCGGCGGTCGTATTTCCCAAGCTGTCCAAAGCGTCGGTCCGTTGACGGACGACCGCTTCAAGCCCCGACATTTCGGCGTTGCCGCCGGCGTTGTCGGCGATTGGGCCGTACGCGTCGGTCGCCAGCGTAATGCCCAACGTGCTTAGCATGCCGACCGCGGCGATGCCGACCCCGTACAGACCCAGCGCAAAGTACTCAGGATTAGAGAAGCGCCAACCGTTCGCGGCGCCAAACGCAACCAACGTCGCAATCGCAATCACCAATACCGGCGCCCAGACCGACATCATGCCGTCAGCGATGCCGCCGATAATGATCGTCGCCGGTCCGGTTTGAGCTTGATCAGCAAGTTTTTTCGTCGGTTCGAATTCGTCGCTTGTCGAATATTCAGTCCATTTGCCGATTAACCAACCGGCCGCCAAGCCGGTAATAATGCTGAGTGCGACGCCGGGAATCGAAAAATAGACGGCGCCTTCCACCTTGGGCATCAGCCACATCGAAAGCAGAACGGCCGCCAACGCGACCAGGCCGGTCGAAAAGTTAATTCCGCGTCCGAGCGCGGCGAGTAGATTTTTTTGCGTCGCCCCTTCTTCGGTTCGCACCATATAGATGCCTGCGATCGACAAGCCGATACCGGCGGCCGCCAGAACCAACGGCAGAAACAAGGCGTAGAATTGAGCGGTCGGCACGTCTAACCCGGCCGATTCGGCCAGGCTAGGCGAATTGAACGCGGCGACGCCCAGCGCCGCGGTGGCCAACAACGACCCGCAGTACGACTCGTATAAATCGGCGCCCATGCCGGCGACGTCGCCCACGTTGTCTCCGACGTTATCGGCGATCGAAGCGGGGTTGCGCGGATCGTCTTCGGGAATGCCTTGCTCGACCTTACCGACTAAATCGGCCCCCACGTCGGCCGCTTTCGTAAAGATGCCGCCCCCGACCCGAGCGAACAACGCTTGGCAACTTGCTCCCATGCCGAAACAAAGCATCGTGACGGTGACGTCGATCAAACTTAGTTGAAAGACCCAACGAAGCAGACCGAACCAAATCGTAATGTCGAGCAGCCCCAAACCAACCACCGTCAGCCCCATCACGGCGCCGCTGCGAAATGCAACTTGCAAACCTTGATTGAGCGATATCCGCGCCCCGGCCGAAGTGCGGCTGCTGGCCGCCGTAGCGGTCTTCATACCGATCCAGCCTGCCAAACCGCTAAAGAAACCGCCGGTCACAAACGCAAACGGCACCCAATCGCTTTGCGCCTGAAAGAGATAAGAGAGGAGAATTAGCAGCACGAAAATTACGACGAAGAAAATCGCAACCACTCGATATTGCTGCGTTAGATATGCGTTGGCGCCTTCGCGGACGAAGCCCGCGATCTCTTGCATGCGGGCAGATCCCGGCTCAGACCGGACCATCTGCATGAAAAAGACGTAGGCCTGTGCCAATGCAGCCAGCGCCGCCAACAATACGAGCAACCAAATCAATATCTGCATGGCGAAGCTACCTTCCTTGAATTTGCCTCGAGTGGGGATCTTCTTCAGTCGTGCATCGAGATTTCGCCCCAGGCGAAGCTTCGCCGACAAGGAAATGAAGCGGGCGATTCTCTAGACGGAACATCACGTTGCATAGCCAACTTGGAAGTGGTAGCACCCGATTATCAGCTTTGCGGAAGAATCTTAAAGCCTAAATTTAAAAAAGCGGGCAAATATTCCCCATTATTTTTCTACCGGTCAATTGAAAAACGAGCCGCCATCTGAATCAAGCCGCACCGCGACTCAAATTTTGCTATTCTCGGCAGAATTCCTGGCAATTTGTTAGGACCAATCGTATCGTTTGACTAGGGTAGAGACTCACGGAATTTCCATAGCGACGCCGCGGGCGCTGCCAATTGGCCGTTCGTGCACTGCTTAGTCTTTTCTCGTACTCGATCTCGTCGCTAAGGAATTCGCCATGAAGGTGCGATTGGTTCAACGTCTCGCGATCACTCTCGCATTTTTTGCCGCCCTTGCGGTCTCTTATCCGCTTGCCGCGGAGGACGCTTCCGGCCGCTTTGCCGAAGCGGAAGAAGTGAACATGTTCCAAGCGATGGAAGATGGCGTGCTCGACGTTAAATTCATTCCCATGAATGCCGAGCGCGGCACCTTTATCATCACCAACAAAACAGCCAAAAAACTGAAGGTCGAAATGCCGGCTGCGTTCGCCGGAATTCCGCTCGCCCAGTTTGGCGGCGGCGGAGGAGGATTTGGCGGTAACCAAGGAGGCGGCGGTTTCGGCGGCGGGCAAGGAGGCGGCGGCGGTAACCAAGGCTTCGGCGGAGGCGGCGGAGGTTTCGGCGGCGGACAAGGGGGCGGCGGCGGTTTCGGCGGCGGCAACCAAGGCGGAGGCGGCGGCTTTTTCAACGTCATGCCCGAGA
>JBITAD010000127.1:0-4035 GCA_044439945.1 Blastopirellula sp. JB062 | reverse complement strand
CGCCAACGACATTAAAAGATCGACGCAGGTCGATCGCCCTTTAATCGGCCTGGCGAGCCGCTTGGTCAAGCTGATGCCGCGCGACCGCAATTCGATCGAAATGCTGCATAAAATGTCGCAAAAGTTCGAAAACCGTTCGCTGCGAAAAATGGAACGCGATCTTACATGGGCCGACCCTCCTAAGCGAACGGCGCTCGGATCCCCGATCGCGTTACACGCCGGACTAGATCAAATTCAATCCGAAAAACTTGACGATAATGCCCACTTTCAAGAGAATCGCGCCGCTTTCTACGTCTCGTTCGGCTTAGCGTTGCAGGGACTCGGTCTGACTCAAATTGATTTCAACTTGGCCCCAGCCAAAGCCGGAATGCTCGGCAAGCTTTCGGTCGGCGCCAAAAAGATTTCCGGCGATCGCGCCTGGGGCATCGACCTGAGCAACTCGGGCCTCAAAGCGGTCTTGCTGAGCAAAACCAAGAAGGGCGAAAAAGAAAACGCGAAAGTAGTCGTAACCGCCGAAGACTGTTTTCAGTGCGATCACAAACGCCCTCTCTCGCGTGCGGATGATGCGGATCGCCGCGGGCTGATCCAAGAATCGGTTGAAAAATTGACCGCATATCTTGGCGAAGGCGGATTCAAAGATGCGATTGTCGCCCTCGGACAACCGGCGTCGGAATTGATCGGCCGATTTTTGAAAATTCCGCCGGTCGATTCCAAGAAACTCGAGAAAACGATTCAATACGAAGCGCGCAACCAAATCCCCTTCCCTCTCGAAGAACTATCGACCGGATATCACGTTTGGGATCCGCCGGCTCTCGACGAAGATATGCCTGAGGATTCTGGCCGCGAGGTCGCGTATTTAGCGACTCGATTGATCCAGCTTCAAGAACGGCTGGCGTTTCTGAAACGTCTCGGCATCGTTCCGCATATCGTCCAGGCTGACCCGATCGCCCTGCATAATTATTTTCACTTCGACGTATATTCCGACGCCGAGAAGGAAATGAAAATGCGCGAAACGGATCAGACCGTCGGCATTTTGGATGTCGGCAGCGACGCCAGCACGTTGATTGTCAGCGGCTTAAACAGTCTCTGGTTTCGCTCCCTGGAAGTGGGTGGCGATTCGTTTACCCGGATTTTGGTGCGTCAGATGAGCTTGACGTTCACCAAGGCGGAAGAAATGAAGCGACAGCCTGACACGGCGCCGGAAGTTAGCAAGATGTACGAAGTCATGGACTCCGTCTTCAAAAACTTGACCAAAGAAGCGTCGATCTCGATTAGCAATTATATGTCGGCCAATGCCGAGCGTCCGATTTCGGAGATTGCTTTGATCGGCGGCGGCGGTCAGTTGCATTCGCTCGTACGGCTCTTGCAATACGGCCGGCAGTTCGACTAAACCCGCCGCTTGAGCTTATGCCGTCACCTTGCGTCTCCGTTCGCCTTAACGCTCGCGAAGGGGACGCACATGCGGCAGATCCAACGCGGTATCAACGGCTTCTTTCGGCGTTGGCGTCGCTTGGTGGCGGTGTGCGTGCGGCGGCTCTAACCAACCGATCGCAACCGCAAGCAACGCCCCTAATAACAAGACGCCTGACAGTTTCCACTTGTCATGCGAGTGAAACTGAATCTCAGGCAGAATGTCGGCAAGCGAGATACAAATGAAAACGCCGGCGGCGAACCCCAGCGAGCCGCCCACCGCATAATGCCGCCAGGTCGAATCAAGATGGTCGATCGTCAGCGAAAACAAAATCACCCCGAGCGGACACATCAGCGAATAGCCGAGGTTGATCAAATTCATCGAAGTGGCCGACCATCCCCCGGCGCGCATAACGAACGTGATCGAAAGCGCATCGAGCGGCTTATGTAGGACGATCCCCAGAAAAACCCCCAGGGCCAGGCGTGCAAGCCCGCTCTCGGCGTGTGCGGCGGCCGCCACGGCAGCCGCCAAAGCGATGCCGTCAATTAACGTATGCAACGATAACCCGAAAAATATGCCTAGCCACCGCCAAGCTGACTTCGGCTGACCATTGGCGTGGTCATGGTCGCAATGCGCATGTCCATGGTCAGGCGTCGCGTGTTCGACGGCTGACGCCTCGGGATACTCTTTTTCGACTGGCGCATGATGATGCGAATGAAAGACTCGCATCAAAAAGAACATCGTTAAAATGCCGAACAGCATCCCCCCCACGGCAATATCAATCGATCCGCTTATCGCAGCGCCATGCGGCAGCAAATGAAGCACGCCGACCCCAAGCATCAAGCCGCCGACGCCGCTCATCATAAGCTGCATACGGGTATGTGTTAGTCGTACGATCGAGGGAAGCGCACCGCCCAGCATCGAGGCGGCGACAATAAACCCGCAGTAAACCGTTAGTACGACAAATTGATCCATAACCCTACTGGGGAGCGGCGTAACATTGCGAATCTGTCCACGATAGACGTTCGGCGTGAGAATGCAAGTGGATTGCATCAGGTATGGCGCCGCGGCGATAGACCGTTGCCGCGTGCGAACCCAGCGTACCTGAAAAAGCGAAACTATAAAATTTCGATACTTTTAACGCTGTCGCCGCCGCTACGCCGAGCGACTTCCATACAGCGCATTGCAGCGTCCGTCAGTTCGTTAGATCGAAAATTCTTCGGGGGCAGCCCGATCGCCGCCGCCCCGACGCTAATGGTTAGCGGCGCCGTGCCGATCGTTTCGGCTCGCGTTTGAGCCCAAACGCGGATTCCTGTCGTTAAACGGCGCGCGGTAGCGACGGCCTGCATTCGATCTTGACCAGGCATAATCGCCGTTATGACCGCATCCGAAGAGACGAAGCATGATCCAACGTCGCCCAATATGGCGTCAATCGCTTTCTCAAACAACTGCCAAGCGTGCGCCAATTCATCCGGCCCCATCAGCAGCAACAAGTCGTCGTACCGATCGAGCCCGATCTGCAAGACGGAGACAGGCTGCCGCAATTGTCGACAACGCTGCACTTCGGCGTCTAGCCGCACGATCGACGCGCTATCGACGCTTGGTTCGTTACGCGGCGATTTTTGATTCATCGAAACGGCGACCGCCTGACTCCGCACTTCCGGTCGAGTTGCGACAGGAGCGTCAAGCGGACGTTGACGAAACGTTTGCATCGCCGAGCTCAGATCTTTCGCTTCGCGCCAAGCTTTATAGAGCTCATACTCTTCAGAACCGTCATCCGTGATTTGCAGCGAGGCCTCGGCGCTTGCGGCCGACAATCGCCCATAGGCTTGTAGCATTACATCCGCGTACGAGGTCTGCTCTTCAACGCTGACGCGCATCACCTCTGACAGCTGCTTCGTTTTTTCTTCCACCCGCGCCGCTAAGGCTCGCAACTCGTCCAGATCGGTCGAGCCCATTTGGGCGGCGGCGTCTATCCATGCCGGCAATGCCGCCAGACGTTTGCCGGCCAACACTTCGACCAAGCGATCGGCCAAGACCAGCGATTTGGCAGTCTCCGGCAGGTGCTCTATGACAAGAGGCGCGGAATCTGGCAGCGGCTTGATTGCGGCAATCGCGTCAATCAGCGTGGGCGGCAAGCCCCATTGGGTCAACAGTCGACTGCTTAGGACGACATGATCGAACCCAATCGTGCTGACTTCCATTTCTAGTAACGACGCCCCTTCTTCGCTCGTTTTTCGAACAAAATGCGCATAGGGGGCGCCTAGATCTTGCAGTAAAACCAGCATACCGACATCCGCTAAGATGCCTGCGATAAACGCTTCGTCTCCGCTCCGAAGTCCGAAAAACAGAGCGATCTCGCGTGCCGCGACTCCTTTCGACAAAGCGATGGTCCAATACTGACGCAGCGAATCGGCCTCGACCCCGTTGAGCATCTCGCGCGGTAAGCTAAAGCCCAACACTAACAGCTCTAGCGGCTTCATGCCCAAGAGCGCCAGCGCCTGATGCAAATCGGAGACTTGCCGCGACAGGCCGAACAGCGGACTGTTCACCGCGCGAAGAATTTTAACCGTGAGCGCGGGATCGCGTTCGATGCATCGCTTGACCTCGACCGCGTCAATCGA
>JBITAD010000126.1:0-4041 GCA_044439945.1 Blastopirellula sp. JB062 | reverse complement strand
CGTTTTTATTACAACGAAGTGATCCAAGAGTACCCGACCTCGAACATGGCGGAAGCCGCCAAAAAAAGAATGGCGGAGATCGCCGATCGCCCCGACCACGCACCGCAAAAAGCGAAATGGCTTGTTGATCTGATCGATTACGACGAGGACAAAGACTTGCCGAAAATCGCATCGGAAGAACCGACCGCACGCACCGCAAACAATCAGGCCCCATGATCGCTCGTCGTTTGATATGGACGCCGCTATTGCTCATGCTCTTTAGCGGAGGTTGCGCCTGCTATCAAATCGGAGCGCGCACCCTTTATCGGCCAGACATCCAATCGGTCTACGTGCCGATGTTCGTTTCCGAGTCGTTTCGACCCGGACTAGGAGAGCGGTTGACCGAGGCGGTCGTGAACGAAATCGAGGCGACCACGCCGTTCAAGGTGGTTTCGCAAGAGATGGCCGATAGCACGCTTAGCGGCGAATTGATCGGCGATCAAAAGTCGGTCATTGCCGAAAACGGTTTGGACGAGGCGCGCATCATTCAAGCGAATTTGACAGTCGTCTATCGTTGGACCGATTCTCGCGGAAATCCGTTGCAACAGCCTCTTTCGTTGTCGCTGGCTCCCGCACTAGCGGCTGATACGCTCAACGTATCCAGCAAGTACGTGCCGGAATCAGGCCAAACGATGTCGATCGCCCAGGAAGAAGCGATTCGAGATTTGGCCGTACAAATTGTCCGAAACATGCAAGCGCCCTGGTGATTCGATCGGTCGTCGCTTGATAAACTGGCGAAATGCCGTACGAAGAACTTGCCGATCGATTTCCGAACCGCGCCTTAGCTTGGAAGCTGCGCACACGCACGCTTCGCCTGCCCCGCACGCCGCGCTTGATGGCGATTGTGAACGTCACGCCGGACAGCTTTTCCGACGGCGGTGCGTATCTTGATCCGTCGCAAGCGATCGATCATGCGTTGCGCTGCGTCGATCAGGGCGCGGCCATTTTAGATGTCGGCGGAGAGAGCACGCGTCCTTATTCGCAACCGGTCGACGCTGCAGAAGAATTGCGCCGGGTGATCTCGGTAATTCAGCGGATAAGCGAGCAGACTGACGTGCCGATTTCGATCGATACTTCGAAGGCGACGGTTGCTGCGGAAGCGATCGCCGCCGGCGCCGAAATTATCAATGACGTTACCGGGTTGACCGGCGATGCGCGAATGGCCGAGGTCGCCTGCGATAGCGGCGTAGGGGTTTGCGCAATGCATATGCAAGGGACCCCGCAAACGATGCAAGACGACCCGCAATACGCTAACGTCGTCGAAGATATTTTCGTTTATTTAAAACGACGTCGCGATGCGTTGATTGCGGCGGGAATCGAACAATCGCGAATCTGTCTCGATCCTGGCGTTGGATTTGGAAAGACGCATCAGCACAACCTCGACTTAATGGCCGGGTGCGGTCGTTATCATGATCTAGGCCAACCTCTCTTGGTGGGGCATTCGCGAAAAGGGTTTGTCGGCAAACTGCTGGGCGATCCCGATTTGGATCGCACTTTCGGCAGCGTCGGCGGTACGTTGGCGTTGGCTCGGCAAGGCGTGCAAATAATTCGCGTCCATGACGTGCGTGCAAATCATGAAGCGTTGCGATTGTTTATCGAGTGCGGCGGGGCCGATGGAATCGCTGGAACGATGCCTTCGTAGAACATTCATAATCTTCGGGTAGAATAGCGGACGTGGAAACGCCTGAAAAAAATCCCTTCGCTAGTCCTCCGATCGAAGATCAAGATCCGGTCGCAGCGCCATTGGTTGATGGAAACCGAATCGGCCGCTGGTTGGCGCTGCCGTTGATTTCAGGCGCTTTAAATGGCGCCGGCGCCATCGGCATCTCAGGTTTCGTGATGCTTTGTGCGTACTATATCTCGGAAGGAATCTTCGGCGAATATCTCTATTTTACTCGCGGAAGAGTCGCTTTAGGGGCCATGCTGCTTCAACTCTCTCTGTATGGCGGCGTTTTCGGCGGGGTAAGCGGTTTTCTGCATGGATGCGTTGCGTACGGTTTACGCAATTATCTTCGTCAACGCATGACGATAACCCTAATGGGCTATTTGTTTCCGCTGTTGATTGTGTCGGGGCCAGCAATCGGCATGCTTCCCTATCTTCAAGGGCTTCCACTCCTATGGAAGATCGGGGCGGGGATCGTCTTTGGACTGTGCGGTCTGTTGATCGGGCGACGGATGAACGCCAACATCCGCAAATATCTGCTGTCTCGCTTAGAAGATGAAACGAATCACGCTTTGGCATAGTCGCTAAGCGTATGATGCCGCTTGGTTTACGTGAATTGGGCGAACCTCGGCGAAAGCCGCGTTTCCATTGACTTAAACGGCGAATCCCTCGATACTACCGAATTGGACGCTCGATGCGCGTTCATCTCGCTAACCCATTACCAATTCAAGGCTTCATGTCGATTCTCGAGAACCAAGATCTGGCCCAGTACTGTTTAGAAACCGCGCTGCAAGCGAAAGAGGCGTCAGCCGCTTTGGCCTTGGTTTCTGGCGCGCAAAAAAACAGTTGGTTACGAGAGTCGGCCAAGCGATTGCGTGCGGCGGAAAAAGCGATTATCGCCGCCAATGCGATCGATATCGCCGCAGCGCCCGAGTTCGGCTTAACTCCGGCGGCCGTCGATCGGCTGAAACTGGACCGCAAGCGGATTGAGGGGATTGCCGTGGGGCTTGAAGAGATCGCGATGCTGGCCGATCCGATCGGCACGGTGATCGATTCGACCGTTCGACCCAATGGACTCGACATTCAAAAAATTCGCGTACCGTTGGGAGTCGTCTTCTTTATTTACGAATCGCGCCCGAACGTGACCGCCGATGCGGCGGCGATTTGCGTGAAGAGCGGCAATGCAGTGATTTTGCGCGGCGGTAAGGAAGCGGCGCATTCATCGCGTGCGATTGTCGAGGTCATGCAAGAAACGGCGAAAGACTTTGATATTCCAGCTGCCGCGGTCCAACTGGTCAACACGTCCGATCGAACGGCGGTTGGGCACTTTTTGAAACTAAATCAATACATCGACGTCGCGATCCCGCGCGGCGGCGAAGGGCTCATTCGCCGCGTTGCCGATGAAGCGACGATGCCGGTCATCAAGCATTTTAACGGCAACTGTCATGTCTACGTCGATCGCGACGCCGATCTCGACATGGCGATGTCGATTGCCGTGAATTCAAAGTGTCATCGCTACGGCGTCTGTAACGCGGCCGAGTCGTTGGTGGTTCATCAAGACGTCGCCGACCAATTTTTGCCTGCCATCGGCGCAGCGTTGACAGAGCGGGGAGTCGAGATTCGCGGCGACGAAACGACGCAGGCCCTCATTTTAAAGGCGAAGCCTGCAAGCGATGAAGATTTCGCCGCCGAGTACCTGGGGCCGATCATCTCGGTCAAAACAGTCGAGTCGCTCGACGCGGCGATTCGTCATATCAATTTGTACAGCTCCAAACATACCGATTCGATCGTCACGCGCAACTTAGCTGCGGCTCGCGAATTCGCTTCGCGAGTCGACAGTTCGGCGGTGATGATTAACGCCAGCACCCGTTTTAACGACGGGGGCGAATTCGGCTTGGGCGCCGAAATCGGCATCAGTACCGACAAGTTTCACGCGCGCGGCCCCTGCGGGCTCGAAGCGTTAACCAGCTACAAGTACGTCGTTTACGGCGACGGACAAATACGTTCTTAATGGGTGTGCTGACGACTAGGCGTACCGAGCGAGACGCTTGAATTCAGGGAGGGATTCATGGGCAATGACAATGTGCTAAGTCAGGCCGAGGTCGAGAGCCTGCTGAACGCAATGGAAGCGAGCGGGCCGAAAAAGAGCGCCCCTGCGTCTAGTCATGCGTCGAATTCCCAAGGCCCAGCGAGCGTATCGGCGAACGAAGATATCACAAAGCCGGCTCGTCCGCGCGAGAAAATTACGCCGTACGACTTCAAGCGTCCAGAGCGCGTCGGCAAAGAGCAGATGCGCGCGTTGCAGACCATGCACGAGGGTTTCGGCCGCAACTTCGGCG
>JBITAD010000125.1:0-4043 GCA_044439945.1 Blastopirellula sp. JB062 | reverse complement strand
TCTGAGTTGCTTCCTCACGTCGCCAACAACGCGATCGAACGACGGCGACTGCTAGAGCGAACAATCGCCAGCGAAATAGCGGCGGAGGAAGCGAGAAACAGCGCCGACGCGGCCAATCGGGCCAAATCGCATTTTCTCGCCACCATGAGTCACGAATTGCGCAATCCGTTAACCGCGATATTGGGCATGACGGAACTTCTGCAAGAAAATCCCGCGCAAGAGGATCTGCATGAAATGCTCGGCATGATTGCGGAAAATGGCCGCCATCTGCACGAGTTGCTCAACGACATCTTGGATCTGGCGAAGATAGAAGCCGGCCGAATTACGATTGAATTAGAAGAAGCGAACGTGGCCGAGATCGCTTCCAGCCTTTGTCAGCTACTGCGATATCGGGCCGCTGACGAAGGCATGTCTTTACGGCTAGATGTGAAATCGGCGCCGCCGCGCATGAAGACCGATCCTATTCGCGTCCGCCAAATTCTCTTGAACCTGATCGGCAACGCGATCAAATTCAGTAATCACGGCGAGATCCTCGTCGCCGTCGATTATCAAGATTCCGGCGATGCGAAGCAGGTCGTTATCGACGTTATCGATAGCGGCATTGGCATTCCGCCTGATCGCATTTCGTCGATCTTTGATCCGTTCGTGCAAGTGGCCGAAGATGTCCGTCGTCGCCAACCAGGCGTCGGGCTCGGCTTGCCGATTAGTCGAGAAATCGCCCTGTTATTAGGAGGCGATTTGACTGTTGAATCTCAATATGGCGCCGGCAGCCAATTTCGACTTCGGCTGCCGGTGATCGTCGCGGAAGAAGAACGAGCGCCGGCGCCGGTTCCCGTGTCGGTCCAAGAAACCAACTGGCAAGCATGCCGCATCTTAGTCGCGGAAGATACGCCGGCGAATCAATTTTTGATCCGCCGCATGCTAGAACGCACCCAAGCGCAACTCTCGTTCGTCACCAACGGGCAAGAGGCGGTCGACGCATTTCTGGCGGCACAAGAATCGGCCCGCGGTTATCAATTGATCTTGATGGACATGCAGATGCCGGTGATGGACGGTTATGCGGCGGTTCGCAAAATTCGAGAGCTAGGGCACCGAATTCCGATCGTCGCAATCACCGCTTCGGCCATGGCTGGCGATCGCCAGCGCTGCGAAGCGGCCGGCTGCGACGAATACGTCTCGAAACCCTTTGATCGTAGCGAGTTGACTTCCAAAATCGCCGCCCAATTGTTTGCGCCGTAGGTCAGGCGTTTCGCAGTAAATCGCCTCTTTTCTGATCACGCCGGGTCTTGGTTAATTTTGACGACGTAGGTCTTGGGGATCGAGTCGTGCCAGCCTCGGATCTGCCCTGAGCCGAAGAACGAGAAGGGCTCGAACGGGATAAATCGGCAAAGGCTGCGGCCGGCGGCTTGTCCCCAGGTCGGAGGATTCCCTAGCTCGTCGATTACCTTGGTTCCTGACGCTAACTTACCTAGCGTTCGGCCGAACATCCCCTCCATCAAAAAGAAATAAAAGAAAGCAAGGGAAAGGCTGAAGAGCAACATCACAAGCTCATTAAAGATTTCGAAAATCGATTCGTCTTGGATGATCGCGGCGTAGACGCCGACCAAGACTCCTAAACACATCGAGGCGATTTGTACAAGAAATTGCACGCAAATGAAATCGACTACATAGTTCGCCAAGCGCCTCCCTTGCGGCGCCGTCACAATCTTGGTCGGTTCGTCGTTTTGCAAATCGGCTTGAACCGCCGTGGCTTCCATTGCGGGAGATCGAAACGGATTTTCGGATGTCGACATGTGAATGAACCTCTTTAGCAAAATGCGGAGGAGATCGCCGTCAAGCGTGCTTCGAGTCTACCCGGGCCGCCCCCCGAAAGAAAGTCTCTGCCTGCCCACATCTACTGGAATTTTGCAATCTCTGGCTCAGGACTCAATCCATACGATTCGGCGATAAAGATCGCCCGTAACTTATTCGGCTAACCGATTGCGATCGTCAACCGCTGACCTTGCGGATTGCTCTGGCGAGCGCGGCGGCGACGATTTCCAATAATCGCGCTGTGCGCGGAAGGGATGCAACAAGAGGTTTCCTAACGAATTATCCTCGGGCTGGTCATAGGCAGGCACTCCGATTTTGATTGCGTCTTGCGGCACGTTCAATCGCAGACTGCGATGCAGCCGATCCCACCAGGGCAATACGACCGAATAATTCGAGTTCGTCTCTTCCTGCACTTGCGAATGGTGGATGCCGTGCATCCGCGGGGTGACCAATACGAGATTCAACCAACGTTCGACCGCTATCGGCAAACGCAGGTTGCTGTGATGAAAAATCGTGTTGGTCGTAAACGCAAATTCGTAGATCAGATAGGCTTCGATCGACATGCCGATCAGCGTTACTTGCACGACGCGAAAGAGAGCCGACAAAGCGATTTCGCCAAAATGAAATCGAAAGGCGGTCGAAACGTCTAAATCGGGATCGAGGTGATGAACGTTATGAAATCGCCAAAGCAACGGCGCCTGATGGTTGAGCCGATGCCAATAATAAAAAGATAAGTCGAGCAATAAAAATCCGACAATCACTTCAAGCCAAAGGGGCGCCGAGATCGTCGGCAAAATGCCGAATTGGGCTGCGTTCATTCCGACCACGGCGGCCGCGGCCGGCTGAACGACCAAGCCGGCTGTCACCAGCGCAGCGACCGACACCGCCAAATTAACCGCAAGGCGACGCCACAAAGAGCGAGTCGACTTGCGCAAAGGTAGCCAGCGCTCAAGCAGAAACAGCACGACCAAAATAGTGCCTGCCGACGCTGCGATGCCAAATTTCGTCATTTAATTACAACAACTTTCATCGATGGGCTCCCAAGAACGGCGAAACTTGCCAGCTTCCTCCGCACCCTGGCGAACGACATAAATACGCTTGCGTGCGTCGCCTTGCAAGCGATCGCCTTGCAAGCGATCGCCTTCCATCTTGCGACTATACCCTGAAACGAAGCTCCAGTTTCGTACGCAGCCCCACAGAGCCCGGCGAGATCGCCATGAGAGCTGCTTACAAAGTTCAGGTTGGCAAATTTCCGCATATCGGCGATAAATCTTGCATGGCGGTCACGCCATGTTTTTTTGTCACGACTTTACCCCAACGGACTGCAACGATGAAACTGACCGACTTCTACAACGAAGTATCTCGACGCGTCGATACCGACAAAACTGCGATCACGGCCGCCGAAACCAAACGCGTCCTCAGCGAAGCGTTTATGCTGCTTGCCGGAATGAACGCGGCGGAAGCGGCCGATACGATCGCGAAAGGGCTGACGACCGCCCAAAAGAAGCTGGCGAAATAGCCGTAAAAAGGTCGCTCGTTGCGACAAGCAACCATGTCAGCCCACGTTGCGATCTAACATTCGATAGTTGATCGCTTCGCTAACGTGGGCGATATCAATCGCCGTGGCGCCTTCTAGATCGGCGATCGTTCTGGCCGTGCGCAGCACTTTGTCATGCGCCCTGGCCGATAGCCCCAGGCTATGCACGCTTTGTTTTAATAATGCTGCGCCGGAGTCGCTCAAATGGCAAAATTTGCGAATCTCGCGCGACGACATTTGCCCGTTATAACGGGTACGGCTGCCGACGAAGCGCCGCGCTTGGATCTTGCGGGCCTCGATCACTTGCGCCCGCATCTCTTCGCTCGAAATCCCCGGCGTCTTCGACGCCAATTCGCTAAAGGGAACCGCCGGCACTTCGATTTGAATATCGATGCGGTCAAGCAGCGGCCCGCTGATCTTGCCGATGTAACGCTCGACTTGCGGCACGCTGCAACGGCAGTCGCGCCGCGGGTCGTTCCGATATCCGCAAGGGCAAGGGTTCATGGCGGCGACCAACATAAAATCGGCCGGAAAAGTCGTACTGCGCGTCGCCCTGGCGATGGTGACGTCTCCATCCTCTAACGGTTGTCGCATCACTTCTAGCGTGCGACGCTGAAATTCGGGCAGCTCGTCTAAAAATAAGATGCCGTTATGACTGTGCGAGATCTCGCCTGGCGAAGGAGGATTGCCCCCG
>JBITAD010000124.1:0-4030 GCA_044439945.1 Blastopirellula sp. JB062 | reverse complement strand
AAAGGCGTGTTTCAGGCCAAAAGCTTGGGCGATCTGTCACAATTGATCGAAATGGCACAATATCTGGGCTTCGCCTGCGTCGGCTTAGTGATGGCCCTGGTGGCGACAACGACGGTGATGGCGGTTCAAGATCGGGTGCAAGAATACGCGGTTTTGCAAACGCTCGGCTTTAGCGCGTCGCGAATATTCGGATTCGTCCTGTCAGAGAGTTCGATACTCAGTTTTACCGGCGGAACGATCGGCGTGATCGCCGCAATGATAACGCTGTATTTTAGCCAACTTTCAGTTGCGGCCGAAGCGGTCGCCGTCGCATTTACTCCTTCGCTGACTTTGGCGCTGCAAGGCATATTGATCTCGATCTTCGCCGGCCTGCTTGCCGGAGCGGCCCCCGCTTGGCAAGCCGCTTCTACCGAAGTAGCGCCAGCGCTGCGTCATGGATAAGCGCCGGTTTGATCCATCCGTTAAGCGATCAAGTCATGCACGACTTGGGCCGGTTCGACCCCGGTCAGTTTTTGGTCGAGCCCTTGAAACTTGACCGATAGGCGATTGTGATCAAAGCCTAGCAAGTGCAAAATCGTGGCGTGCAAATCGCGGACATGCACCGAATCGCTGATCGTATTAAAACCAAAATCGTCCGTTTCGCCGTACGAGACGCCAGGTTTGGCGCCGCCGCCCGCCATCCACATGGCGAACGCGTTGGGATGATGGTCGCGACCGTCGTCGCCCCCTCCCTGCACCATCGGCGTACGGCCGAATTCGCCTCCCCAAATGATCAGGGTCTCTTCCAGCATCCCGCGCCGCTTCAAGTCATGAATGAGGGCGGCACACGCTTGGTCGGTCGCTTGACAATTCGTTTGAAGCCCTTTTTTCAGGTTGCCGTGCTGATCCCAAGCTTCATGAAAAAGTTCGACGAAGCGAGTTCCGCGTTCGACCAGTCGTCGCGCGAGTAAGCAATTTTTCGCAAATGAAGGTTTCTTCGGATCGACGCCGTACAAGTCGAGCGTCTCTTGCGTTTCCGAAGAAAGATCCATCAGTTCCGGCCCGCTCGATTGCATGCGGTATGCCATCTCGAACGAGTTGATCCGAGTTTCGATCTCCGGATCGCCGGTCGCCGCCAAGCGTTGTTGATTCAGCTGATTTATCGCATCCAACGAGTCGCGTTGCACCGTCGCATCCATGCCGTCGGGGTTCGACAAATACAAAACAGGGTCGCCGACGCTGCGCAGCTGCACGCCTTGATAGACGGTCGGCAGAAAACCGCTGCCCCAATTGCTGGAACCGCCGCTCGGCCCTTTGCTGCCTGAGCTAAAAACGACGAACCCAGGCAGATTTCGCGATTCTGATCCTAAGCCGTACATGGTCCATGCCCCCAAGCTCGGCTTCCCAAATAGCGGCGAGCCGGTATTCATCATGATTTGGGCTGGCGCATGGTTAAACGCGTCGGTCTTCATCGCTTTGATAATCGTCAATTCGTCAGCCGCCTTCGCCGTATGCGGCAACAATTCCGATATCTCAGCGCCGCACTGGCCATGCTTAGCAAATTTGAATTTCGGCCCCAGCAGTTTCGAATTCGGGTTGATAAACGCCGCGCGATAGCCGTCTAACAACTGAGCCGGCGGCAACGTACCGTCAAATTTCGCTAGCGCCGGCTTATAGTCGAACATCTCAAGATGACTTGGTGCGCCCGCCATGAACAAAAAGATGACGTTCTTCGCTTTCGCAGGAAAGTGAGGGCGTTTTGGCGCTAACGGATCTCTTTCGGCCGCCGCTACGTCGCCGCCAAGCAAATCCGCTAGCGCGATCGCTCCTAAACCCACGCCGCATTCTTTAAGAAACCAGCGTCGCGATACTTCATTCGGAGTCATGTTCGGCCCCTTCCCATCATGCATGGAATTACTCTTTGGTGATCGTTTCGTCCAAACAAAGGATGGCTCGCGCTACGAACGTCCAAGCGACCCACTCTTGCAAATCCTTCGCTTCGCCATTCTCGCCCCAAGCTTGAGCGATTTGTTCTGCGTTCAGTTCTCCCGCAGCGATTCGTCGTCGCTGTTTGTCGAGCATCGTTTGCAAGACCTTAATCTCCGCACCGCTTGGCACGCGAGCGACGCAACAACGCATCGCGTACTCTAACCGCGACGCGTCAGACTCGCCGCCTTCGCGTAAGGTCCGCGCCGCAAGCGCAGCGGCGCACTCCAACGACAGCGGTTCGTTCAATAACGTCAAGGCTTGAAGCGGCGTGTTCGAGCGATTCCGACGAACGCATGAAACGTTGCCTGGAACCGAATCGAATGTTTCCAGCATCGGATAAGGAACGCTGCGAAAGCGGAACGTATAAACCCCGCGGCGATATCGCTGGTCGTCGGTCTCTTCATTCCAAGCTTTTTGTCCATAGCTTGCCGGCGGCTTAAACAGAAACGACGGCGCCGGAGGATAGACCGGCGGACCGCCGATCTCGCGATTGAGCAACCCGCTGGCGGTCAAACCGATATCGCGAACGATCTCGGCATTAACTCGAAATCGAGGCCCGCGAGCGAGCAATCGATTATAGGGATCTTCCCGATACTGCTCAGTCGTCACATTTGAAGACTGGCGATACGTCGCCGACGACGTGATCAAACGATGCAAATGCTTTAAACTCCAATCATTCTCCATGAATTCAACCGCCAACCAATCAAGAAGTTCGCGATGCGAAGGGGGCGTACTCTGCGACCCCAGATCGTCGCTCGTCTCGACCAGCCCAATTCCGAAATAAGCTTGCCAAATTCGATTGACGATCGCACGCGCCGTCGTCGGCGAACGTCGATCGACTAACCATCGGGCGAACGTCAGCCGAGATCGCTCGGCGTCCTGCGGCAGATCATGCAAAAAATCGGGAACGCCCGGCGCCACGACTTCGGTCGGGCTTAAAAAATCTCCGCGATGCAATAGCGACGTAACCCGAGGCTCAGTTCGTTCTTCTAATACAAGTTGCGAAGATCCTTCGGGATACGATTTCCAAAGCGATTCGATCCGTTCGTTTTCCGCTTGCCAAGCGTCCACCGTCGTGCGCCAAAACTGGAAAACCATAAACTGCTGCTCCGGCGTTCTTTGTTCGGCCGGCGTCTGCAAAATTTCTCTTACGTCAAACGGCAGCGGATCAGCGACCGGATCCGGCGCGGTCGTTACTGAAAAACGATATCGCCCCATCAAGCAATTGTGACGATCATTATTATTCCAACCGCCATGGCTCATATTGGGTTCGATCGTGATAACGGTTCCGGTCTCGTAACCGATCGGCTCTTCAAATACGAACGCCGCTTTTCGAGATTGATTGCGACGCCCTGGATCACTGTCGGTCGTCCAGGCAGTCTTTTTATCGCCGTCGATCGCAAACTGGATCGGGCCGGTGACGCGCTGATCTCCCCCTTTCGCTTTGATATCCATCAAGTAGTCAGGCTGCGGCCCCTTGGCTGGATTCACGTCAGCGGTCGCCGAAACCAATTTGACTTTCGTCCGTTTCGAAGGATCATCAGCCGGCGCCGCGTAAACCGTTATCTCGCTCAGCGCCGCAGTACCGCGGCTCGATCGCCCCGGACCGCGTAACGGCAATTGCGGATGGGTCAGTAACTCTAAGCGAATTCCGGTGATTTTCGCGGTTTGGGTCGGCCGCATCGTAAACTTCGGGCTCGAACTTTTGGGCGCATAGCTTTCGCTCAAAATCGAAAAGTCGTCGAGCACGCGAAATTTCTGTCCTTCAAACGGCAACTCGACCGGTTCCAGCACTTCCCAATCGCCGCATAATTGTTGCGTTTCGGTCTCCCACTGCGCCATTTCTTGCCGCCAAGCGGGGTTCGACTCTTGCAGGGTCGTCTCTATGTCCGCGATCTCTCGTCGAATTGCGTCAACCCGTTTCGCTTCGGCGGCGGAATAAGTCGGGATGCTCGCATCATTAGTATTGTTGAGAAACGCAAACATTTCGTAATATTCGTGTTGCGAGATCGGATCATACTTGTGACTGTGACAGCGGGCACCATTCATGGTCAGTCCCAGC
>JBITAD010000123.1:3445-4065 GCA_044439945.1 Blastopirellula sp. JB062 | reverse complement strand
ATCCTGCTCGGAACCGGTACTTCCGTCGGAGTTCCGGCAATTGGTTGCGGCTGCCCTGTCTGCACAAGCACCGATCCCCATAACAAGCGGATGCGGTGCTCGGCAATTTGGGGCCTGCCGGAAGGAAATTTGCTGGTAGACACTCCGCCAGACATGCGAACGCAATTGCTTCGCGAGGGAATCGGTCTGGTTCACGCAGTCGCGTATACCCATGAACATGCCGATCATCTCTATGGACTCGACGACCTGCGATTATTTCAATTCTATCTCGGACATTCGGTCCCGCTATACTGCGAAGAAAACGTCGAGCGGCGAATTCGCATCGCTTACGATTACGCTTTTTCGGATCGCCCCCCCACGCATGTCGGCGCCGCTCCGGCGCTTGAGATCAAGCGAATCGACCTGACCCCCTTCTCGGTTCTGGGGGCCAAAGTAACGCCGATCCGGCTAAAACATGGCCCCCGATTTGACGTTCTCGGCTTTCGCATTGGTAATGTCGCCTATTGCACCGATACCAATCAGATTCCGGAAGAAAGCTTCGCATTACTCGAAGGACTTGACGTTCTGATCTTAGACGCGCTGCGACATACCCCCCATCCAACGCATTTCTCGCTCGACGA
>JBITAD010000123.1:0-3435 GCA_044439945.1 Blastopirellula sp. JB062 | reverse complement strand
CATTGGCGCTCGCCAAACGTATTTCACCCATGTCTCTTGTCGCATGGAGCATCACGAAACGAACGCTCAACTGCCGGCCAACATGCAATTGGCATACGATCGGCAAGAAATTCCGCTCACTTAGCGGTTGCAGCCGTCGCTACAATTATTTTTTAAATACCTGAATAATCTATTTAGCGCCGACATCTCGCCGGCTACAATCTCCATAACGCCAACATTACTGCGGGGCTTTATGTCGTTACCAGTCTCGCCAGCATTCGCTCCGTCAATAGGCGACCAAGTTCTGCAATCTGCCGCTTAATGCAGGCAGCATGCGTGCCGTTGTTCTTTCATCTATCTCTACTCATCAAACGAGGTTGATCCAATGCGGAGCACGAAAGGATTTACTCTGGTTGAGCTATTAGTTGTGATAGCAATTATCGGCGTATTGATCGCACTGCTGCTTCCGGCGGTGCAACAAGCGCGCGAAGCCGCGCGACGCATGCAATGCGCCAACCATCTCAAACAAATGGCGCTGGCATGCCATAACTATCTCGATACTTACGCAGACAATCTGCCGCCGGGCGCGTTCTATGCGCCCAACGGTTCGCCCGGCCATTGGAATTCGCACGGGTTCGCGGTCGCCATCTTGCCGTACATTGAGCAGAGCGCACTGTACGAAAAATACGACTTTACGAAGGCGCCCGACGCTTCGCAAAACCAGGCCGTTCGTCGCACAGTCGTCAACATGTTTATATGTCCGAGCTACGACGGCGAATCGATCAATGTCTCTTCGATTGGATATGCCGACGGCGGGCTGTTCACTTACCAAGGAGTCGGCGGGGTTTATTACAACGACGCGTCGCTAGACGAAAGTCTAATATCGTCGATACATGGGCAACTCCCCAGCAACGGCCTTTTTCGGATTGACGGGACGCGACGCGTTGCCGAAGTGACCGACGGCTTAAGCAACACGATGATGATCGGAGAATTCACGCATCGCGATCACTCAGGCAGCAACGGCGGTTTTCCTGGCAACGTCCGAATCTGGGCCGCCGGCACGCTCGACAATCAAGGGGTTTACGGTTCGAAAGTGATTTATCAAGACACGATCAACTCGCGTCGCGATCGGGTCTCTGGGGTCGCGTTCAACTATCTGCCTTTTACTAGCCGGCATCCTGGCGGAGTCAACTTTGCTCTGGCCGACGCCAGCGTCCGCTTTTTGCCTAACACCATCGAGTTTGACGTTTACCGCTCGTTAGGAACGGTTCAAGGGGGCGAAGCGGTTCAAATTCCTTAATCGAAAAAGGGAACGCAGCCCAGAATTTGCACGACATCGGAGCCCCCATATTCCACCGGCGGAGAAGAAGATGCAGCGCCCCCATTTGACGCTAACGACCGCATGTCTCTGTTTTTTACTAAGCGGCTGCGGCGGCCAGCAAGATTTTGAGACAGCGCCGGCCGGCGGCGAAGTTCGGTACGACGGCCAGCCGCTACCTTACGGCACGGTCAGCTTTCGCCCCAAGGCGGGCTCGCCAGCTACCGGAACGATTCGACCCGACGGCAGCTTTACGCTAACAACCTATCACGACGGCGATGGAGCGATTCTGGGCAAACACGAAGTGTTAGTGAATGCGACCGAACTTGACGCCGGAACGGCCCCGCCGATTCAGCCGGGTACGGAAATGCCGGTCCCCAAATCACTGATTCCGCAAAAATATCAAAGCTTTTCTACAAGCGGAATCGAGGTCGAAGTGAAAAAAGGGGCGAAAAACCAGTTCCAAATCGAACTACATGACTAGCGTCGGCGCCTCAGACGTTACTGAAGCGGTCGCAAACGCTGAAATCGTTCGAGCCCTTGCGGCGTGATTCGCGAGCCTTCGCTTTCGACGTACGTCAATTTCGGCTGCCGCAGCAGCGTTTCTAATCCGGCGTCGCTGATTTTCGTATCGGCCACGCCGACCCCCAACAAATTCGGCAACACCGGCATCGCTTGCAAATCGGCGTCGGTGACGTCGCAGCCTGCCAGATTAATTTGTTCCAAATTTGGCAAACCGGCCAACAGCGGCAACATTTCGGCGCGATATGCGTCGGGCGCGATCTGAACGGCGTAAATGGGCGCATCTTTGTCGCGTTTTAACATGACGGCGCCTTGGCTGCTTAAATGAAACATCGTGTTGCGGTCATCGAGGCCGACCCCAGCGACGCTTTCGGGCTGAGCGGCGTAAAATTCCTCTTGCGAAATGGCGCGAACTTTTCCATCCGCTCTTTTGACGAAATAGAGGTCGTCGAGCATGGCCCGCGTGTCGGCGATATGCAGCTTGGAGCCCGGCGGCGCCGAGCGGGCGAAATAAGCTTTTAGCAGTCGGCGTTCGTTCGGGAAAGGGACGTTGAGATCGCCCCAACCTTCAATCTTCTCCGTTCCCGCATGGGTCGTGATCAGCCCGTCAGGCAAGTTGCCCGAGTAAAGAACGCTGGCGATTCCGTGGTCAACCCAACCGACGTAAAAGCCGAGCGGATATAGCATCAGCGCAACGGCCGCGATCTGCTGCCCACGCGTTTGCGGCCATACCTGAGTCGTGCCGGCCATGATCCAATACCCGACGATCGCCGTACACAAGTTCCACGGCATCACGCTGTAATTCCAGTTGTGCGCCAACGGCGACAGAAAGAGCACAATGCCGACATGCATCAAAACGCAAGGAATCGCCGCCCAGCGAGGCCGAAAGATCGCCACCATTCCGATGCACAATTCCGCAATTGCGACGCTCCACCCAAAAATCGCCCCATACTCGACCGGCTCCAAGCCGAGCGAAGCGGTCATGCTAGCCGCATTAAAACTGAACCAATCTGGCGAGAGCAATTTATGCAGCCCCGCCCATGTCCAAAGCGAAGCGAGAAACCAACGCACCAAGATGCGCCCTTGGTCGTCGACCGTCGCCAACATGAGCGCTGCGATGGCGATAACCTGCGGTTGCGTTCGATATTGATCGAACAGAAACGAGAGCGCCAACGTCGCGATATGAATCACCAGACCGAGCCGAGGGCGAACAAGCAGCAGTACCAGCGTCGCCAACAGGCAAACGCCAAATGGAATTTGCGGCAGATCCGCCACCGGCATATGAACGGGCGTTTGCCGTACTTGCCAAAGAGGCCATGTGATCAACAAGGTCGCCGCTTGGGCCAACACGCATACGACCAGCAAGCCATATTGCCGGTTCGACAAGCCGCGGCGCGCAGCTTGCGCTTCCTGCTTTGTCACAGCAAGCGTCGATGGTTCAGGAGTCGTAAGCGAACGAGCAGCCACAAATAACTTTCCGTCTCGGCCGACGTAGACCGAATTAGAGAATCTTCAAATCGAAAGAGCCGCTACCATGCCGTCTCTAGCCGGCTGTCTGGAATATAGCACCTGTTCTGCCCGGTACGATTCTGGGCCTGACTTGGTCGAACGCTTAG
>JBITAD010000122.1:0-4068 GCA_044439945.1 Blastopirellula sp. JB062 | reverse complement strand
CGAACCCCGAGAGAAAAATGAGAACCGCAACCCTGCTGACGGCCCTCCTCTGCACGGCCTTCGCTTCCGCCCCTGCCGCGGCGGACCCTCCCGCGTTGACCGAAGACGGGGGCCAACCGGTCGGCGACAACCAAAACTCGCGCACCGCCGGTCCGCGCGGGCCCGTTTTGCTCGACAACTTTCATCTGATTCAAAAACTGGCCCGCTTCGATCGAGAGCGCATTCCCGAGCGCGTCGTGCATGCGCGCGGGGTCGGCGCGCTGGGCCAGTTCGTCAGCTACGACGATTGGTCGAAATATACGAAAGCCGATCTCTTCTCGGCGAAAGGAAAAACGACCCCGATCTTCATGCGAATTTCGACGGTCATTCATTCCAAAGGTTCGCCCGAACAACTCCGCGATCCTCGCGGCTTTGCGGTCAAGTTTTATACCCAACAAGGCAACTGGGACCTGGTCGGCAACAACTTGCCGGTCTTCTTCATTCGCGACGCGATGAAGTTTCCGGACATGGTCCATTCGTTAAAGCCTTCGCCGATCACCAACCAGCAAGACCCCAATCGGTTTTTCGACTTCTTCAGTCATGTGCCGGAAAGCACGCACATGCTGACCTTCTTATATAGCGATCAAGGGACGCCGACCAACCTGCGGCAAATGGACGCTTTCGGCGTGCATGCGTTCAAGTGGGTCAATGCGGCCGGCGAGGCGACCTACGTCAAGTTCAACTGGCGCAGCTTGCAAGGACTGAACCCGGCGACCGCCGAACAAGCGGCGCAAGCCGCCGCCAAAAATCATAGCGGCATGACCGCCGATTATTACGACGCGATCAATCGCGGAGATTATCCCCAGTGGGAACTGGCCGTGCAAATGCTGAAGCCGAGCCAACTCGACGATTTCGATTTTGATCCGCTCGACGCCACCAAAGTCTGGACCGACGTGCCCGAAATCAAAGTTGGCAAAATGACCGTCAATCGCATTCCCGACAACTTCTATCAGTTCACCGAGCAAGTCGCCTTTTCGCCCGGCATGGTCGTGCCGGGCATCGAACCGTCGGAAGATCGCCTGTTGCAAGGTCGGCTCTTCTCGTACGCCGATACGCAGCGCTACCGACTTGGCGCCAACTATTTGTCGCTGCCGGTCAATCGCCCCCGAGTCGAAACGGCCAATATCAACCAAGACGGCGCGATGAACTTCGGCGATACGACATCCGACGTCAACTATCAGCCCAGCGTCATGCCAAGCGTGCCACGCGAAGCCCCCACCTATCAAGCGAGTCAGGCGCCCTTGTCCGACAAGATCGTGCAGCGACGGATCGAAAAGACCCTGAACTTTCGCCAGGCGGGCGAACTCTATCGCAGTTTCGATCCAGCCGCCCAAGCCAATTTGATCAAGAACTTCGCAGGCGACCTGGGTCAAGTTCGCGATCGCCAGGTTCAATTGCGGATTTTAAGCTTTCTGTCGGCCGCCGATGCGCAGTATGGCGAACGCGTCGCCGCCGCCGTCGATATTCCGCTCGCCGAAGTCCGCCGCATGCGACAAGCCAACGTCGACGTCGAACCGACGCGCTGGAAAACCATCGATCTCCCCTCGAAGAACGCCGCCGACAAAGCGACCCTGCACAATCGGTCGGTCTCGCCGATTCGGTATCAAACCCGAGCCGGCGGTTCGACGTGGAGCCGGACCTACGCGCTGATGCCGCGGCAATCGCATCAGTACGACGCCCCGCTCGACGTGCGGGTGATCGGCGATGCGCCCCAAGCGGCGCACCGCGTCGCGCTGGGCCAAGCGTTCGATCTCTCGCAACCCTCGTCGGCGACGAAATAACCGAATCGAAACGCTTCGCTATCACTCCGTTCTTCAACAAGAAGGATTCATCGCATGCCGACGTTTTTCCGCTTCGCCGCCCAATTCGCCGCCGCTTCGGCGGCGGTCGCCCTGTTGGGCATGACCGCGTTTTTTTGGCTGACCCCGGCCCAACCGCCGCAACCGCTGACCACCGCCGCCGGCGTCACGCTTGATGACGAGACCTCGGCGCTGCTAACCGAGGTCGTCTTTCAAGCGGCCCGCGACGACGACCTGGTGACGATCCGCGAGTATCTGGCCGAAGGCTTTTCGCCCAACGTCCGCAGTCCGCGCGGCGACACCTTGCTGATCGTCGCCAGCTATCACGACAGCCGCGCGGTCGTTCAACAATTGCTGCAAGCCGATCAAATCGATTTAGAGGCCCGCAATCGCATGGGGCTGACGGCGGTTGCGGCGGCGGCGTTCAAAGGCTTCGACGAAACGCTCGCGCAGTTGATCGCCGCCGGCGCGAACGTCAACTCAGGCAATCGCATGCGGCAAACGGCGATCATGTTTGCCGCCCTGGCCGGCAAAAGCAGTACCGTCAAACTGTTGCGCCAAGCAGGCGCCGACTCGGCCGCGGCCGACGCCCTGGGCAATACGCCGGCGTCGCTGGCCGCCAATCAGGGGGCTTTTTCGGCGTTGGCCGCCCTGCGAAGCGAAACCATGTCGGATCATTCCGAAAAGGAGACGAAGAAATAAGGGGCAAATCGCCTGCGTTCGTTGTGGCGTGATTTTCGACAAGATATATTTGAACTACGTCGCAATTTCGTGATTCTACGACTTCAGTTAAGGACGCCCCCGAATGACCCGCTTTGATCGCCGCTCCTTCCTTCAACTCTCGACCGCCGCCGCCGGCGCCCTGGCCTTGCCGAGCAGCTCGCTCTGGGCCCACGAAGGGCATGCCCCTTTCAAAATTTCGCTCGCCCAATGGTCGTTGCATAAAGCGATCCGAGGGGGCAAGATCGACAACCTCGACTTCGCCAAGGTCGCCAAAGAAGAGTGCGGGGTCGAAGCGATCGAATACGTCAATCAGTTCTTCGCCGACAAAGCCAAAGACAAAAAATACCTGGGCGAAATGATCTCGCGCAGCGACGATCTCGGCGTCAAACGTCTGCTGATCATGGTCGACGGCGAAGGCGCCCTGGGCAACACCGACGACGCCAAACGAACCCAAGCGGTCGAAAACCATTACAAATGGGTCGAAGCGGCCAAATTCATGGGGTGCCACTCGATTCGGGTCAACGCCCAAACCAACGCCAAATACGAAGAAGGCATGAAGCTGGCCGCCGACGGGCTCCGCCGACTTAGCGAGTTCGCCAAGCCGCACGAAATCAACGTCATCGTCGAAAACCATGGCGGGCTCTCCTCCAACGGCGAGTGGCTCGCCGGCGTAATGAAGACCGTCGACCTGCCCAACTGCGGCACCCTGCCCGACTTTGGCAACTTCCATGACTACGATCGCTACAAAGGGGTCGACGAAACGATGCCGTTCGCCAAAGCGGTCAGCGCCAAAAGCCATGACTTTGACGCCGAAGGAAACGAAACCCGAACCGACTACTTCAAGATGATGGATATCGTCGTCAAGAAGCATGGCTATCACGGCTATGTCGGTATCGAATACGAAGGGAACAAGCTGCCGGAAGTCGAAGGAATCGTCGCGACTCGCAAACTGCTCGAGCGCTGCGCCAAAAAGCTCGGCTAAACCAACTTCGCCAATCGAACGAACCCAGCCCGCCCAAGCCCCCGCTTGGGCGGGCTTTTTCATGCGCCGAACCCCGCCCGACGAAACTTTTTCAACTATTTTGGACAAAATTGGCCGTCGCCGCCGAGACACTACCCACGATCAGAAAATGGCGACTGCTTAAAAAATGTGCAGCCCACCCCATGCCTAAAAAACAGGCTCGACTGTCGTCAAAATAAGCAAGCAATGCTATCTGCTGTAAGTGCTTGCAGTGCAATCATTTCGATGCTGCTCTTGACTCGATGGCAAGGATTCTGGCATACCCTTTACCGTTGCGTTCACGGTGAAGGACTGAACGCCAATTTCCAATCGAAAGGAAGGAGCCCGAGATGCCCGATTTCCATCAACACGGCGGCACGTACGCAAACCCGAGCC
Source organism: Blastopirellula sp. JB062 (assembly GCA_044439945.1). GTDB lineage: Bacteria > Planctomycetota > Planctomycetia > Pirellulales > Pirellulaceae > Blastopirellula. The sequence continues at coordinate 111 of JBITAD010000122.1, read as the reverse complement.
AGCCGCAAACCGGTTATCCCCAGCAACCCAATCCGTACGCCGCGAACAATCCGCAGCGCCTGACGCAGCCCAGCCCGCTGTCGTCGTCGCCGCTCTCCTCGTCGCCGATGC
>JBITAD010000121.1:0-4076 GCA_044439945.1 Blastopirellula sp. JB062 | reverse complement strand
GCGTGGATCGCACCATGAAAGCCAAGGCTTTTCAGCACTTGCGGCAAAAAAGAGGAAAGGCCGAAACGTCGGCGGCCAAAAATAAAAGGGCGTTGACCAAGGTGTTGCTCGTAGGAGGCCAGACCGTTGCGAAAGTTGGCAAGCAACGTTTCGGGATCGTACAACGTCAGCGGGCCTTCGCGATACTCGCCCCCGATGAGCCCGCATTTTTTGGCTTTGAGCCCGTCGCGAACTTGCGCCGCCGTCTCGGGGCGCGTTTGGGCAAGCTCGGCCGCAACTTCGCCGCTGAGAACCAAGTTGCACGGTTGCGAGTCGTTGATCGCTTCAGGCAATTCGTCTAGCGTGGTCGAAGCGCAAAGCGTGAGATCGAGAAAATAGGAGTCGACCGGATAAAAGCTGTTGCGTTCTTCGGCCAGCACGTCAAAGCAGGTTTGCAGCAAGATGCGACTTGCTTCCGACTCGCCGCTGACCGCCGCTTGGGCGGCGGCGACCAGTTTCTCGCCGAAATAGATTTCGTCGAGATTGCTGGAGTATCGCATTTGACGCGTCAGCAGTTCGGTTTGAAGGTAGCAATAGCCGAGAGCGACGAAATCTGCCGCAAGTTCCTGGTCAAGATTAGGCGGCAGTTCGAGCCCTTCGAGGGCTGCCGCGATCGCCTCGTCGCGATCGATGATTTTGCGAACGACTTTTGCGCCCGATTCCCTCGCACGACGGGCAAAACCGGCTTGCATCTCTTGTTCGCTGACCAGCGGAATCAATAGAAGGCGATCCTGTAGTTCTTCCGGCGGGGTATCGACCCGTGCCCAGGCTGGCATCTTGCCGGTGGTTGCGATCAATTCGGGGCGCCACATTGCCGACCAGCAAGCGAGCAGGCTTGCCGCCTCGTCGCCGCGGTGGTGGGTCGGAAAGTCCTCGAAACTGTGGCAAGGAACCAAAATGTATACTTCTTGGTACATCAGCGAGGCGACTCTACGGAGAAGGCGTTCAGGTAGTAGGTAGCGAACCAGCGGCATTATAGCCGAGATCGTGGCTGTCGCGACATCCGGCAAGATGGCGCAAACGGTCGGAAGTTATTGTCGTTAAAGACGTTACATCACGAACGGTTGCGTTCGCCTGCCTGGCGAATTGCCAGGAGCAAATCGGAAAAAAACAGGAAGCAGGCGGGATGATTTGTCTCGTATCCCTAGATGTAGTAATATCTTAGGGAGTTTACGATCGATCGCAAATTCATTGACACTTTGAGATCGGTCACATTAGAATAGATAACGCTGACGCCTGGGATGACTGCGGCGCCGGCTCTCATCTTTATGATCTAATTATTCCTTTTCGCGAACGGCACGTGGCGGCTGGCATTTCTGGCACGGAGGTAATCTTCGTGCGACTTCGCTATATTATCGCTCGGTCTCTGCGCAAATTTTGAGTTAATTGAGGACCCAACATGGCTGCTGGGAAAGGCGTTTGGAGCATCGATATCGGGCATGCCGCGATTAAGGCGCTCCGTTGCACGGTGCATGACGATGGTTTTTGGCTCGTTGCCGACGCCTTCGATTACATCGAATACCCAAAGCTGTTGACGTTGCCGGATGCGAATCCCGAGCAAATGATCCGCGACGCGCTGAAGGAATTTCTGTCGCGCAATGAACTGAAAAACGACAAAGTCGCAATTTCGGTTCCCGGTCAGGCGGGGCTGGCGCGGTTCTTCAAAGCGCCGCCGGTCGAAGCGAAACGAATCCCCGACATCGTCAAGTATGAAGCGAAACAGCAGATTCCGTTTCCGCTTGATGAAGTCGTGTGGGATTTTCAGGCGATGCCGGGCGCTCACGTCGAAGAAGGGATTTCGCTCGAGACTGAAATCGGCATCTTCGCGATGAAGCGAGATCAAGTTTTTCGCTCGTTGCAGCCTTTTTTAGACGCTGGGATCGACGTCGACTACGTGCAATTGTCGCCCGTCTCTTTGTACAACTTCGTCGCGCACGACCTGTTGACCGCCAACCCGATGAAAGAAGAGTACGATCCGGCCAATCAGCCCGAGTCGTACGTGATTCTCTCAATGGGAACCGAAACGACCGATCTGGTCATTACGAACGGTTTTCGCGTTTGGCAGCGGAGCTTGCCGATCGGGGGCAACCACTTTACGAAACAACTGACCAAAGATCTCAAACTGACCTTCGCCAAAGCGGAGCATTTGAAACGGCATGCCCGCGAAGCGGATGACGCGAAGCTGATCTTCCAGTCGATGCGGCCGAAATTTAACGAGTTGGTCACCGATATTCAGCGATCAATCGGCTTTTTTCAGACGCTCGACCGCAAAGCGAAAATCTCACGAATCGTGCCGGTCGGCAATGCGATGAAACTGCCGGGACTCGTCTCGTATCTCGCCAAGAACTTGGGTTACGAAGCGGTCGAGATTGACGGTTTTCAGAAGCTTTCAGGCTCGGAAGTCACTTCGGCAGCGGCGTTTCGCGACAACATTATGTCGTTCGCCGCATGCTACGGCATGTGTTTGCAGGGGCTGCGCAAGTCTTGTTTGCAAACGAATCTGCTGCCGCAAGAGATCATTGTCGATCGTTTGATTCGTGAGAAAAAGCCGTGGGCGGTCGCGGCGGTGGCGGCGCTGCTGTTGGCTTGCACCGTCAACTTTTTCTTTCATTGGAAGGCTTGGTACACGGCCGATCCGGCCAAGTTCGCCAGCGCGATCAGCGCGGTCGAGCAAGTCGAAAGGACGAGTAGTTCGCACATTTCGACCGACCAGCAATATATAACGGACGCCGAGAATCTGAAAACGATCGGCAATTATGTCGTCGGGAACGAAGAAAACCGTCGTTTGTGGCCTGAACTGCTGCGTGCGGTGACGGCGTCGCTGCCGTCGTACGACGGCAAACCGGAAGATATTTGGAAAATGCCGATCGATGAGCGGCCGTTTCTCTATATCGATAGCGTCGAATCGAAATATTATCCAGACGTCAGTTTTTGGTACACCGCAGGGGTTCGCGCCAAATATGGCGACACCGTAAATAACCGAAAACGCCTGGAAGAAGCGGCTGAAAGCGGCGTGACTCCCGAAGAGTTGGACGAGCAGGGAGTCGAGCCGATGGGCGAAAACGGTCAGAAGGCCGAAGAACCGAAGCCGATGGAGCCTGCCGAGTCGACCGAAGAAGCGTCGGCCGACGGCGATGAGATTGGGATGTTCGAAGGGGAAGATGCGCTGGCCGATATTGGCGAAGACGGCGAAGTCGTCGACGAACTGGCCGGCCCGACCGAAAGCGGGTGGGTCATTCAGCTGAAAGGCAAACATTATCACAACAGCGATAAGGCACGCCAAAACTCGGGACCGCAATACGTGCGGAACACGCTTATCCATCAACTCGATACCGGAACGATCATGCTCGATGACGGCACGGGGCAGATGATTGAGGTCTCGATGAAAGAGTTGGGCATTTCGCACCCGGTCATTGTGCAAGACAGCGTGCAAAAGAAAGTTTTGCTGGACAATCCCGATTATGACCCCGCGACCATGAGCGGAAATAATGATTTGGGCGAGGGGCCCGGCATGATTCCAGGCATGGGGCCGGGCGGTCCGATGGGACCGATGGGCGAAGTCGAGATCGTACCGCCGAAAATTCCGGTGAAAGTGTACGAGTTTACGGTGCAATTCTGTTGGCAAGAGACGCCAGTTAGCAAGCGTATTGAAAACAAAAAGCTTCAAGCCGAAGCCGAGGCCGAAGCAGCGGCCGCATTAGCCGACGAGGAGGGCTTTTAACGATGGATAAAGTTCGCGTCTTTCTCGCAGTGATGAAGAAGTATTACTTCTGGGTTCTGGCCGGCGCCGTCTTGTGCGCTTCGGTCGGGGTTTGGCTTTATGCGTCGATGGCTATCGACGCCGATTTGGCGGAGCAGAAGTCGGCGATCGAAGCGAAAAAGAATTCGGCCCAAACGATCGCGACGACGGCTGAGCATCCGAACGAAAAGTTCGCCGCCGGAATGGAAGAATGGCTGCAACGGTATCGGCAAGACATCGCCACCGGCTGGCAATATCAGTGGGAATCGCAACAGGAAGAATTGGTTTGGCCGAAAGA
>JBITAD010000120.1:0-4083 GCA_044439945.1 Blastopirellula sp. JB062 | reverse complement strand
TCCTAGATCAGCTTGGCGTCTCGCATTTTTGCGGCCTGACCAGCTTGGCCGAAGGCGGTCATGCGATCGATACAAACTTGTTTCATCGCAGCGCGAGCCGGCTTCAAATAGGCGCGCGGGTCAAATTCGGCCGGGTTTTCGGTCAGCACCTTGCGAATTGCGCCGGTGATCGCCATGCGGTTATCGGTGTCGACGTTGATCTTTCGCACGCCGCTCTTGATGCCGCGTTGGATCTCTTCGACCGGCACGCCGAAGGTCTGCTTCATTTGCCCGCCGTACTGGTTGATGATGTCTTGCAACTCTTGCGGTACCGACGAACTGCCGTGCATCACCAAGTGCGTGTTCGGCAACTTTTTGTGAATCGCTTCGATCCGGTCCATCGCCAACACTTCGCCGGTCGGCTTTTTGGTGAACTTGTAAGCGCCATGGCTCGTGCCGATGGCGACGGCCAGCGCGTCGACTCCGGTCTGCTTGACGAATTCGAGCGCTTCGTCCGGATCGGTCAACAGCTGGTCATGCGACAATTCGCCGACTGCACCGTGGCCGTCTTCCGCCTCACCAGTACCGCTTTCCAACGAACCCAAGCAACCGAGTTCTCCCTCGACGCCGACGTTTTTGGCGTGAGCCATCTCGACCACTTTTTTGGTAACGGCGACGTTGTACTCGAAGTCCGCCGGCGTTTTGCCATCTTCTTTCAGCGAGCCGTCCATCATGACCGAGGTAAAACCGTTCTCGATGGCGCTCATGCAGGTCTCAGGGCTATTGCCGTGATCTTGATGCATGACGATCGGAATTTGCGGATAGAGTTCCGAAGCGGCGATCATCAGATGTCGCAGGTAGTTGTCTTGCGAATACGAGCGAGCGCCGCGAGACGCCTGAACGATCACCGGAGCGTCGACTTCGGCGGCGGCCTCCATGATCGACTGGATCTGCTCCATGTTGTTGACGTTAAAAGCGGCGACGCCGTAATTGTTTTCGGCGGCGTGGTCGAGCAAAACGCGGAGCGTAACCAGAGGCATAATTTCTCCTCAGCTGTTCATAAAGAGGCGAATAGAAGCGAAGCAACCGCCGGTTTGCGCCCAGCGGCGAATATTTTCGGCGAATCAAACGCTCGATTATCAAACTGCGGAAGCGTTTCGGTCAATCCCCCGAAACTCAATCAAAAGACACGGAGCCGTACAGTTCCGTTGAATCCGCATTAACGGGCGAAATCTCCCCGGGTTCAGGAGCTTTTTCCACTTCCGCCGTAAAAAGATTATCCGTTTGGCTTGCAGTCAAGCGAATTAGCAAGACTTGCCGTCGGCCGTCGCTACGAGAAAAAAAGGCTTTTCCCGCTCCTTTCAGCTCGTCGGTCGCGCCCAAAATTAACGTCTCGCCGGGCGACATGATCGCTTTCATCCTTAAATCATCGAGCGCCTCTGAACGGGGACGATGTGCGATCTCGAAGACTCCGTCCCCCCGTGAAGAAAAATCGCGTTGCGGTTGTCCGTGTTGGATCTCTGGGGTCAGTTCGACCAAGACCCGACCGTCTCCTTGCGGGTAGGTTAATATCGCAAACCGACATTGAGCTTGATAATAGGTTTCGCCGGTCACTGATTCGCCCTGTTTGACGAAACACGTCAGTTCGGACATGACGTCGGTCGCGACGAGCTCTCCACGCTTTCCCTTGCGAAAGCGGCGCTGTTCGGCGATCGGCACTTCGCCATCTTTCACCAAGAACGAAGCCTGACCGTTTAGTCCCGCTTTGCCGGCGTCGGACTTTAACAACTCTCGTACCGTCTGCGGCAAGTGATAGTTAATCAAACCGATGCGAATGCCGTTGTCGTAAAGTTTTTGGCGATTGGCGGTCGGCATAAACTGCTCGTCGACCTCAAGCCACATTTTCGCAATCGCTTCTTGATGCGTGTTGGGGATGCGAACTTTGGTCGTTTCTAGCACGACCGTATCGTCAGCGATGTCTGATTTCGGCAAAGTCGAAGGCTCGGCGGTCGGCTCGTTTTGCCAAAGCGCGCAGCCTGCGGCGCTCGATGCGAACAGAACGAAAATCGTCAATCGAAAGACGAACGGCGACATCCCTTCATTGGTCCTCTAAGACAAGGCTTACTGGCGGAAAAGGCTCGCAGGAGAGTACGCGGCAAGCCTCGCCGGGGTCAACAGCAACCCCGCAGAAAACATCAACCGTGGGGGATACGAAAGAAGCGAAGTGCGAAGCTTATTGGTGAAATTCGCTTTGTTGCCAATCTTCTTGCCCCGTCACGTCGCGCCACTGATCGGTACGCTCGGCAGCGCCATAGTATTGATTCGCGATTCCTTTACCCAACCACTGACACACCGAGCAACCGGCGGTTGCGGCGACAAATACGAGAAGCGAAATGGCGATCGCTGCTTTCTTCATAGGCGGATCATCCACGTTTTAGACCGTTCGATCAAGCCGAATCAGACGCGTGCTAGCAAAGATTTCTCTGTTTTGCCAGCAACGTATTCCGGGTAGATTGCCGATATGCCAGCCGATTATTGGGCGCGACGAACAAGGAGGAATCGCCATGAACTGCACGAAATTGACAATCATGACCGTATGCGCAGCCGCACTGCTGACGGTCGCTACGGCTCGCGCCCAATCGATCGAATCGCAAACCGTTCGCCAATCGATCGGCGTGCTCAACGAGATCATGCAGATTCCCGCCAAAGGAATCCCGCATAAAATGCTTGCCGAAGCGCAAGGGCTGGTGATCATACCCAATATGATCAAAGGGGGCTTCGTCGTCGGCGTTCGGCATGGCAACGGCGTCGTAATGGTGCGCGATCCTCGAACCGGCGGCTGGACTGCTCCTCAGTTCGTCAGCATGACCGGCGGCAGCGTCGGCTGGCAGGTCGGCGTGCAATCGACCGACGTCGTCCTCGTATTCCGCACGCAAAAAAGCGTGCAAGGTCTAATGCAGGGCAAATTTACCCTGGGCGTCGACGCCGCTGCCGCCGCAGGGCCGGTCGGTCGACAGGCTTCGGCCGGGACCGATCTTGAGCTGAAATCGGAGATCTATTCGTACAATCGCAGCCGCGGTCTCTTCGTGGGCGCTTCGCTCGACGGCAGCGCGTTGCAAATGAACAATGCGGCGACGCAAGCCTATTACGCCGCCGGAGTTCCGCCGGAAGCGAATCAACTGGTAGCCGAAGTGCTAAGATATTCGGCGCCGCCGACCGCCCAACCGGGCATGGTCGTTCAGCAAGAGCAGCCGGCGACCGAAACGCTGGGCGAAGCGACGGCCCAGCTCAATCAGTTGCAAGCCGAAACGGCCGCCGCCGCTCAACAATTGGGCGCCGTCTTAGACGAAAACTGGCGCCGCTATCTGGCGCTGCCAACCGAAGTCTATACCCCTGGTCGGCAACCTTCGCCCCAAGCGTTAGAAGCGTCGCTCGAAAATTTTCGTCGCGTCATGGCCGATCCTCAGTACGCCCAACTCGCGCAGCGGCCCGACTTTCGCGCTCTGGTCGCGAAGCTTGAACAATATGCGGCTGCCCTCGCTCAGCCGGTCGATGACGGCAAGCTGCAGCTACCGCCGCCTCCGATGTAGTCAGCGCAATCTGATCGCAGATCGCGGAGATCCGCAATCGTTCGCCTGGGGATCAACGGTACGCTAGTGAGTAAGATAAAAGAAGTCTTATTCGTTCGCTTTCCTCCATCATTAGCGACATTGCCGTGGATGCTGCGTCCCTTGAAGAACAGATTGTTCAGTTGCGACAAAAGCTGCGCGAGGTCGAAGCGGACCGAGACCGGCTGCACGACCAAAACAACGAGCTGATAAGTCAGCTCGCTTCGCTGCGCGGACTTGCCGACAACCTTCCTTGTTTTCTGTTTCAAACGCTCAACAAGACGGACGGCTCCGACTTCAAAATGCCGTTTGTGGGCGATGGAATTCGGCGGTTCGGATATACGCCGGAAGAAGTCTATCAACGACCAGAGCTCATGGTCGAGATGATCCACCCGGAAGATCGCGATCGCTATTTCTCTGAAGTACGCGAATGCTTTAATAACGAGAAGCTGCAATTCGCAATTGAGATGCGCATTATCTCCCCCCGTGGAGAGAT
>JBITAD010000119.1:0-4090 GCA_044439945.1 Blastopirellula sp. JB062 | reverse complement strand
CGGTCAGATCGCAATCGAAAGGGGAAATCGCCAATGTAGGCGCCGATCGCATTCGGCTCAAGATGACGCACCCACGAAAAACGCCCTCGCTTGCGGCGAGGGCGTCCGTAGTTTTCGCTTGGGCGCGGCTTAAAAGCCGACCCCGATCGAGAAGTTACGCCCGTTCAAATAAAAGCCGCTGCTCGGGGCGTAATACCGCCGACCGTAATAGCGGGGCGCCGGTGCGTAATAGCGGCGAGTATAGACGCGCGGCGGTCCGTAAGCCGGGTAACGGTGACGGATGACATGCTTGTGATAGTGTCCCGGGCCGCGGTGATAATGACCATGGTGGCCATGATGCCCATGTCCGTGGCCGTGAGGTCCGCGCGCCAACGCTTCGGAAGCGCTCCACGACATGGCTACGACCGCCGAAACGACCAAGGCTAATAGAATCCGTTTCATTTGCTTCTCTCCGAATAGGGGGAATCGATGAGCAAGGCCCCGCCACGCTGGCGACGCTCGGCTCATGCTCGTTCTTCATCGCAATCAGCATCGTTTTTGGTGAGTTGCCGGCTAACGTTGCTGCGACGACTATGGATGCAAGCGTCGTGCCAAGAATGCTGTCTTGCGACGAAAGTCCCTATTGGGTAATAGTTTACGGATTAGAGGGTTCTGGCGGGAAAGAAAAGAATGTTGGCATGTTATCAATCCGACAACGTTATTCTCAAAATGAGCCAGTACCGAGCTTGAGATTTGTAACTCTTACTCTCTTCTCGACCCGCCGCTGGAGTGGGCTCGCGCTCAAGCAGAAAGGGAAAAGGCCGGGATCCTTACCGGCGCTTTCCCTTTTTCGATTTGCCCGACGGGGCGTTGTCGCGATCGAACGAAAAGTTATCGCTGGCGGTGCGCCCCGTCGCGCTCCGTCGCCGCTCGCTTGCGGCGTGATGCGATCCTTGTTCGAGCAGGCGATAATCGAGTTCGCGTTTTTCCAGGTCAACGCGCGCGATCGCAACCTTTAGCACGTCTCCCAGCCGATACGAGTTGCCGTCGTGATTGCCGACCAGCGAATGCGTCGTACGATCGTAGCGATAATAGTCGTCTTGTAACGAATCGATATGAATCAATCCGTCGGCAGGCAGTTCAAGTCCTTGAACGAACAAACCGAACGATTCGACCCCGGTGACGACCGCTTCCATCTCCATACCGATCTTCTGGCTGAGATGGTTAAGCAGCTTGATCTTTACCAGGTCGCGCTCGGCGCTGGCGGCTCGTTGTTCCCGTTCCGAACAATGTTCTCCCTCGGCCATCATGGCGTCATAATCTTGGGCCGGCCGCCCGCCAGCGGCGAGAACGTTATACATGCGGTGGATCGTCAGGTCAGGATAGCGACGGATCGGCGACGTAAAGTGGCAATAGCATTCGCTGGCCAACGCATAATGGCCGATCTCTTCCGGGCTGTAGACCGCCTTCTTCATGCTGCGAAGCGTCGCATAGTTGACCGCCGCTTGTTCAGGCAATCCCTTCGCTTTTTCGAGCGTTCGAATAATCTCAAAGCGACTTTGCAAACTGTCGCACTCGATTCCGACGTCGCGTACGAACTCGGTCAGCGAGTCTAATTTGCGCGGGTCGGGCGAATCATGAACGCGCCGCAGAAAGAACAGTTCTTGGTCATGCAGTTTTTGGGCGACCGCCTCGTTGGCGGCCAGCATAAACTCTTCGATGATTTGATGGCTCTCCGTATTTTTTTCGACATGCGCCCCGGTCACGGCGCCGTCTTGGTCGAGATCGAGCTTCAGTTCAGGCATCGTCAATTCGATCGAGCCGCGTTGAAAGCGTCGCTCGCGCAGGAGCATCGCCAATGTATGCATCTCGCCCACAAGCCGATGGACCTGGGGAGTCAGCTTTTCGCGCCACGCGTCGCGATCGGCCAGATACTCGTCGACTTCTTCATACGTAAAACGCCGCACGCTGCGTATAGCGCTTTTGTACACTTCGGTATGAACGTGGGCGCCCTCGGCGGTCAGCTCGATCTTGGCCGTTTTGGCGTAGCGAACCTTGTTGGGCTGTAAGCTGGCCAGATTGTTCGAGATGATTTCCGGCAGCATCGGAATGACTTTGTCGGGCAAATAGATGCTGGTCGCGCGGTTGCGCGCTTCGACGTCCAGCGCCGAGCCTTCCGGTACAAAGTGGGCGACGTCGGCGATATGCACGCCTAGTTGCCAATGTCCGTTTTCGAGACGCGTAAGACTGATCGCATCGTCAAAGTCGCGAGCGTCGAACGGATCGATCGTAATGATCGTTTCGCCCGTTTCGTCGCGACGGTCTTCTCCGATCGATTCGTCAAATTGGTCGGCCATTTCGCGGGCGACGTCCAGGGCCGCTTCCGGAAATTCTTCGGGCAGATCATACTCGCGCATGACCGACAAGAGATCGACGCCGGGGGCGCCGCGTGCGCCTAGCACTTCGACGATCACGCCTTCGCCGTCACGAAAGTGCGAAGGAAAGCGGACGATTTCGATAACGACCTTGTCGTCAAGCCGGGCCCCTTTGACCCCGGGATCGCCGACAAAGATCGGCTGCGTAAAAACGTTGCCGTCGACTTTGACCAGGGCCGAACCGTGCTCTTCGGTATAGGTGCCGACAAAGCGGTGCGTTTCGCGTTGGACGATTTCGATCACTTCGCCGCAGATACGCGATTCGCCGGTCGATCCGCGCATACGAAACAGGCGAATGCGCACCGTATCGCCGGTGGCGGCGTCCGCCGTTCGTTTAGCCGGCACGTAGATATCGGCCGTGCGCTCGGCCGATTTGGGAGTCCCGAGCGGGCGAACGAAGCCAAAGCCTTTGGCGGTTCGATGGAAGGCCCCGACGATCGTTTTGGCGCCTTTCGCGCCTTCGGCCTTGGCCCGCTTGATCAGATGGCTCTCGCCGAAAACGAGATGCCCTTTTTTGCGAAGACGCTTGATCGCTCGCTTCAGCGTCTTGCGGTCTTCATCCGACTCTAGGTTGAGCTGTTTTGCGATAACTTTGGGTTTGACCGGCTGATAAGTCGGTCGCTGAATGTGGGCTAGGAGCAATTGCTCCAGCTGTTCCAGTTCCATGAAACTCCGTTCTTGAGAATAGCTAATCCAAGTCTCAACCCGTGAGAGAAACGCCGGGGCTCGGCGACCTTACCGAAGATAGGGCCCAATACGAGCGCTTCCGTGGGGGGAAACTTCTTCCTACCCAATGTACCAGAATTCGACGGCGTCGCCTAAGCGATGGTCGTAATGGGGCGAAGATTTAACTTAGACGCCGGCGGCGCCCAGCGCGGCAGCCCCAATTGGCAATAACGGCGCAAGCTGCCGGGGCCAGGAGAAAGCTGGGGACGCATGCCGGGCAAGTCGTTTTCTTGACAATTTGACGGCAGAATTGCTACCATAACAGTTGGAGATGCGGCGCTTTCTGCCGCTTCTCCTCCTGCCGCCCGCCCGCCGATCGATTTCGTATTTACGCGAAATCGGATCATCGTTCCCGCCTTGACGTTAGCAAGCAATGCTCGAAAACCTTCGTATCGCCTGCGATCTCGTTTTCCGTCGCTCTTTGCGTTGGGGGCTAACGACCTTTGCGGTCGGCATCTTGATTGTCAGCGCTGCGCCGGCGGCCAAGCCGGACGGCGGCGAGATCTTTCGCCGTTTGTGCGCCGACTGTCACGGCGACCAGGGCGAAGGAGTCTCAGGCGCCGCCGAAAATGCGCTCCGCGGAAACAAGTCGATCGCCGAGTTGGCTATGACGATCGAAGCGACCATGCCGGAAGACGATCCGAGCGCGTGCCAAGGCGAAGAGGCGAAAGCGGTCGCACAATTCATTCACGAAAAATTTTATGCGGGCGAGACGGCGCCTGCTCGGATCGAGTTGGCTCGCCTAACGGTCGATCAGTACGAGAACACGCTGGCCGATTTAATCGCCAGTTTTCGTTGGGTTCCCAGTCCGGAAGAAGAACGAGGCTTGAAGACCGAGGTCTATAAGAAAAAGAACTTCAAGGAGCGAGCGGTCGAACGAATCGATGCGAAAATCGACTTTGATTTTGGCGACGGCGTACCGCATGAAGAGGTAAAAAAGCCGGAAGAAT
>JBITAD010000118.1:0-4094 GCA_044439945.1 Blastopirellula sp. JB062 | reverse complement strand
GGGCTGATCTTTATTGGCCCCAAAGCCGAAACCATCCGCTTGATGGGCGATAAAATCGCCGCCAAGCGGCGCCGATCGCTCGAAGATCGGAATACGACGACAACAAAGGCCAGTTTGTTATGACGGATCAAACGCAACCGAGTAAGACGATTCAGCTAGACCAGATGATGGCCGTGCCGATGTTTTGCGCGTCGCTGCTGTTTTTGATCCTGATTGCGGCGGCGGTGCAAGAATTTACGTCCGAGACGATCTATCAGTCGGTCGAGTTAAGTCTCTACTTTTTTACTTGCACGCTGCTGATGTTTCCGATCTTCGTCGCCGAGGCGATCGCTCATTATTGGATCGGCAGTCCGCGCTGGAAGACGGCGTTATATCGATCGTTGTTGCCCCCGTTGCGTTTAGCGGCTCGCGATCACGAAACGGGAAACGCGATGTGGCTGCCGATGCTCGGCTGGCGCGAAGTTGACGACGATTTGCATAAAGATGTCGAGCGTGCGTTCAGCGGGCCGATGATTATCGTAGCGCTGATGATCTTGCCGTTGTTGGCGATCAGCTTCGTGTGGCATTATCGTATCGATATCGGCCAGTACCCTTGGCTCGAAGCGATCGTCGAAACCGGGTACAGCATCACTTGGTTGGCGTTTACCGTCGAATTTATCGTGATGTTTTCGTTAGTCGACAAAAAATTCAACTACATCCGCAAACATTGGGTCGACTTGCTGATTATTTGCTTGCCTTTGGTCGCATTCTTGCGAGTGCTGCGCGTTTCGCATCTGTTGCGGTTACAGCAAGTGACCAAAGCGACTCGAGTCTATCGTTTGCGGGGATTAGTCCTTCGCGTTTGGCGCGGCATTGTGGCGCTTGACGTATTGTCGCGCTTGATACGGCTGAATCCGGAGCGGCGAATCGAACTCATGGAAGAGCTGATCGTCGAAAAAGAGGCGGAGATCGAAAAGATTCGTCAGCAAATCGTCGAGTTAAAAGCGCGTCTTGACGAGAAAGAACCGCTCTCGCCGGCTCATATTTCCTCGAATCCGACCATGGAAGAAACGGAAGCGGTGAGACGATGACCGGAAAATCGCTTGCTTGGTTGCAAGACGAACTACAAACGCTTGAGCAGTTTGAACTCCGGCGTCGCTTAAGAACGCATGCTGGTCCGCAAACGGTTGAGCTTGCGGTTGACGGCCAACCGTTGATTAATTTCGGCGGAAACGACTACTTGGGGTTGGCTGCCGATTCCCGTATCGCAGCCGCGGCGATCGCTGCGATTGAAAACGAAGGTTGGGGATCAGGCGCTAGCCCGCTCGTCACAGGACATGGAGCTTCGCACGCCGCGCTCGAATCGGCGTTGGCAAGGCTGGAGGGGACTGAAGCGGCGCTGCTCTTTCCCACCGGTTTCGCCGCCAATGTCGGTGCGATAACGGCCCTGGCAGGCAAGGGCGACGTTATTTTCAGCGACGCCAAGAATCATGCCAGCATCATCGACGGGGTTCGGCTTTCTGGCGCCAGACCGCAAATTTATCAGCATCTAGATGTCGAGCACCTCGAAAAACTGATTGCCCAAGCGACGGCGTTTCGGCGCCGCGTGATCGTGACCGATTCGCTTTTTAGCATGGACGGAGACTTTGCGCCGCTAGTCGAATTGGCCGAATTGGCGCAACGCTATGACGCGACGTTGATTGTCGATGAAGCGCATGCCACGGGAGTTTTCGGACCGCATGGTCGTGGGCTCTGCGAACTGCTGGGAGTTGAAGATCAGGTCGACGTACGTATCGGCACGCTCAGCAAAGCGCTTGGCGGACATGGCGGTTTCGTCGTCGGCAGTCAGCTGCTGATCGACTGGCTGCTGAATCGGGCGCGGAGCTATATCTTTTCGACGGCAGCGCCGATGGCTTCGGCGGCTGCAATGATCGCGGCGCTGAAAATTGTCGACGACGAGCCGCGGCGCCGCCAATTGTTACTCGAGCGGGCCGCCCAATTACGCGGCGATTTACGCGCGCAGGGGTGGCAAGTCGGCGGCGAAAGCCAGATCATTCCAATTTTACTGGGAGACCCGGAGCCGACGATGCAGGCCTCGTTGCGGTTGCGCGAGCGAGGGTTGTTCGTGCCAGGGATTCGTCCGCCGAGCGTTCCCAGCGGCGAATCGTTGCTGCGGATAAGTCTAAGTTATTCGCATTCCGAAGAACATTTAGCGCAACTGGTCAACGCGCTGGCGGAACTCCGAGAGCGACTCTACGAGTAAGACGGCGCTGCTGCGTTATCTTTTCTTCCGCAGTTCGAGCAAGATGGCGCGTTGGTTCGCCAGGCCGGCAAATCCAATTCCAAGCGCCATCCATGCGAAAAAAAGAAGCGTAACTGGATGCTCGCGGACGAACATCATGGCGCCTGCGGTGAAAACCGCCAAACCGAATGAGGTTGACGACAACACGATGCAGGCGGTCAGCCAGGGTTCGACCAGCCCCGGCAATGGATCGAACGCCGGCAATTCACGCAATTCGATGATCGTTTCGCCCTCCTTTTCTAGCTGGCCGCGCGCCAAATTTTCGTCCTGCGCTTCAATTTCGCGACGCTCGATGGCGCCGGTCGAATCTTTGACATACGCGGCAAATTGCATGCAGGGATAACCTGAATTGGTGACGGACAAGTCAACGTTTCATTCGGTCATGTCAGGCTGCTAAGCTAAAGCGGCGCGCGTTCGCTCGACTAGTTCGTTATCGCGCTCGCCCGAACTTGGCAGCTTGAACATGCTTAGTCCAAGATACAAATCACGCCACTGCGGCGAAACGTGATAGTAATCTTCTAGTACTGCCGAACTAAATTTGTAATCGTGGGCGTCGTTCCCTTTCAGGAAGACGAGCACGCGGGCCGCGTCAAGCAATTGGCGCCCGCCGGCCACCCCCGATGCTGCAAGATAGCTGCGCGTTTTGCGCGCTGCCGAGAGCGGATCGTGATGAAGCTCCGCAAAAATTTGTTCGGTTGGGGCCGAATCCGAGTCAAGCTTATCCGGAGTTACATCGTCGAACGTAACGTCTTTTATTGTTCCTCGGCGTTCCATCGCTGCGCGAAACATCGGTAAAAAGGCGGCATTTTGCAGTAACATAAGCCGCCGCGTTTGTTCATCGCCTGAGGTCTGGTAAGCGTAGTGCAGCGCGTTGGTGGTCGTCATCGCATGCAAGGCGACAATGCCCGGTTGTTGCATCAGCATTTCGCCGGCGGTCAAATGCAAGGCGTCCCAAATCGATTGGGGCGATACGCCGCGGTTTAACAGGTCGACCGTCAAATCGCAGGCGTCATCGTTGGATGCGCTGCGCATCGCGGCGATCATTTCTAGGGTTGCCGCTTGATCTAGTTTGCCATCTTGCCAGGCTTGGCCAAGTTTGCCGCTCAATTCTTGATTGCGGCGAAACGGGCGATCGGCTTCGTCGTCACGCTCGGCTGGATTGCTGCCTTCGTGCATCAGCAGCGCGTATGCGAGCGAGCGCAAAACGGGCTCGGCATGTTCGCGACCGATAAACTGTAAGGTGCGTTGGCTATTGGCGACGAAGATCGCCTTGTGCCCAATGGAACGAAAGTCGCGAGCTCCGAAGCGGTAAAATTGTTCGTAAATCTCATTCATGCCGGCGGTGCGCGCCAGCGCGGCGACTGCCGTGTCGGCGGCGCCCTCGTCCCAATTGTTCATCGCGTCGACGAAGGTTTGGGGAGCAGCGTGAGGACGCGGCAACTTCGGTTCGACGACCCCCGGCATGACCCAATCGCCCCGCTCTTTAACATCGCGAGCCGCCGCAGACTTGTAATAATCTAAAGCCCAGAAAATGGGCAGCCAGCGATGTTCCGGCGGAGATGCGATGCTGGCCAAATGGGCCGAATTGACGACCAGCACTGCATGAAATTTGTGCCCGACAGAGGGACGCGGTTCGACATTTTTTACGCCGACCAGCAATAACGCCGCCAACAAATCGCGGTAACTGAGACCGGTTCGGATTCTGCCGCCGATCTCTTCAAGCAGGCGATCGCGCGGCGTATCTTCGATTAATTGTACGAGGGGCTGAATCTCAGGCTGCAATCGTACATGCGAAAGGTTGACTTTCGCTTCT
>JBITAD010000117.1:0-4102 GCA_044439945.1 Blastopirellula sp. JB062 | reverse complement strand
CCGGTATGGTCACGGCCAATAACGCTTCGCGCTGCTCGCCCACCTCGGCGCGTTCGGCGACGAATCGCAAGCGATCAAAGTTCATATTGGCGCCGCACGTGATTGCGATCAGGTTTTGCCCGTTCAGTTGTTTTTCGGCGGCATATTGCTTTAGCCCGGCGACGCTCAGCGCGCCAGCCGGTTCTAAGATGCTGCGAGTATCCTCAAAAACGTCTTTGATCGCGGCACAGACGGCGTCGTTATCGACAACGACGAAATCGTCGACAAGCGCTTGCGTCATTCGAAACGTTTCTTCTCCTACCAATTTGACCGCCGTACCGTCTGAAAAGAGGCCTACCTCTTTCAATTGCAACCGTTTCCCCGCAGCAACTGACTGAACCATGGCGTTAGAATCCGCGACCTGTACGCCGATCACCTGAATCTCAGGGCGGACCGCTTTTACGTAGGCGGCGACGCCTGAAATAAGACCTCCCCCGCCGATTGCGCAAAAGATCGCCTGGATCGGCTGTTGCAATTGCTGCAACAATTCCATTGCGATCGTTCCTTGCCCGGCGATCACGTCCGGATCGTCAAACGGATGCACGAACGTCAAGCCTTGATCGGCTGCGATCTCCATCGCATATTCGTACGCGTCCGTATAGCTCTCTCCATGCAAAGTAACTTCGCCATGAAAAGCGCGGACGGCGTCTATCTTCAGTTTCGGCGTCGTAGTCGGCATGACGATGATCGCACGACTGCCCAAGCGATGGGCGCTCAGCGCGACCCCTTGCGCATGGTTGCCGGCCGAAGCGCAAATGACGCCCCGCGACAATTGCTCCGCCGTTAGATGCGCCATCTTGTTGTAGGCGCCGCGCAGCTTGAAGCTAAACGACTCTTGGCAATCCTCTCGTTTCAACCAAACCGAATTGTCGATTCGCTTCGATAGGCGAGTCGCTTTTTCTAGCGGCGATTCGATCGCGACGTCGTAAACGCGCGCGTTCAAAATCTTCAGCAAGTAGTCGGTCAGTCCTAATCTCTCACCCCCTTGAGTAGCGGCAGGCAGTTGATTCCGAGAAGTTTGGCCAGGGCCCAGCATAAAGGTCTCTTCGTGATAAAGGTAAAAGGCAATCTGATTATAACTGCAAGTTTCGGTTTCTTTTCTTCAACGCCCCCTTCGCGAATTGGCGTACTCGCCGCCGCCAAAATGCTTGCGACCGCTTGCCTCGCGACGACCAATCGCGTTAATAAGGAGGATAAAGTCCCGTTGAGCGAGACGGCGAAGCCCCGCTTTTTTCACGATTTATCCAGGACGCGCGAACCATGCAATACAGGCAACTCGGCGGATCAGGTCTGCAAGTCCCTGCACTAAGCTTTGGAACCGGCACCTTTGGGGGCGCAGGCGAGCACTTTAAGGCCTGGGGCAATACCGACGTCGCCGCAGCGACAAAAATGGTCGATATTTGCCTCGACGCCGGACTAAACATGTTCGACTCCGCCGACGTTTACTCGCAAGGCGCCGCCGAAGAGATCTTGGGGCAGACGCTGCGAGGGCGGCGCGACCGAGCGTTGATCTCGACCAAAGGAACTTTTCGATCCGGACAAGGCCCGAACGACGTCGGTTCGTCACGCTACCACTTGATCGACGCCGTCGATAAAAGTTTACGCCGTTTAGGAACGGACTATATCGATCTCTACCAGTTGCATGGCTTTGACGCCAAAACGCCTGTCGAAGAAACGTTGATGGCGCTCGACCACTTGGTTCGCGCCGGCAAGATTCGCTATGTCGGCTGTTCCAACTTCTCAGGTTGGCACCTGATGAAATCGTTGGCAGTTTCCGAAAAATATGGTCTTTCGCGTTATGTCGCTCACCAAGCCTATTATTCGCTCATCGGTCGCGATTACGAATGGGAATTAATGCCTTTGGCGTTGGACCAAAAAGTTGGCGCCGTCGTCTGGAGCCCGCTTGGCTGGGGGCGGTTGACCGGCAAGATTCGCCGCGGCCAACCGCTGCCCGAAAACACGCGATTACAAAGCCAAGTAGCGCGTGATTTCGGCCCGCCGGTTGCCGACGAGCGCGTCTACGACATTGTCGACGCTTTGGATCAAATTGCCGCGGAAATCAATAAAACGGTCGCTCAAGTCGCGCTCAATTGGGTCCTGCAACGCCCTACCGTTTCGACCGTCATTATCGGCGCCAGGAACGAAGAGCAACTGAAGCAAAACCTAGACGTCGCGCATTGGAATCTGACCGCCGATCAAATCGCCCGATTAGACGCCGCCAGCGAAACGACGCCCGCCTATCCGTATTGGCATCAACGCAAGTTCGAAGAACGGATCCCCCAACCCGTATAATCGAGACGCCCTGGCGAACTGCCGACATTTTCACTTACGTCGCTTGAATCAAACCGCTTCCCCTGGAAAACGTAGCCGTAAGACTTGTTGTCCTGTCGGTTCGTGTCGTTTTTCTTCTAACGGTACAAAACCATACCGCGTATAAAAGGCGCGCCCGTTTAAGTTGAGAGCAAAGACTTCGACTTCCAATTCGTCATGCAATTGAGCCGCATGGTCCATCAGTTGACGCCCAATACCGCCCCGGTGTCGCTCCGGCTGAACGAAGATGGCCCCCACTTCGTTTCCGATCAACGCCAGAAAGCCGACAAGCCGATCTTGCTCGACGTATACCCACGTTTCCGCAATCGGAAGATAGATCTTCGAGATATTTTCTCGTTCCGCCGCTAGAAATTCAGCCGTGAGAAATGGGTGCGCTACTGCCGTCGCCGCCGTCCAAACCGCAAGTAACGGCTCGAGATCGCTTTCCTTGTATTTTCGTATCAATCGATTTCCCCACCTGAAAAGACCCAAGAGCGGATCGCGGCCATCACGTTGCGCCCCCGCCGCTTTAACAAAGATGCGTTCGATCCTAGACGCCGCAAGCGCCGATAGGTTCGCATTTTTTTCGTTCGGATTCCGGCAGGCTCACGCATGCCTGTGCTTAACGTCATGCCCCACCGCAAAAAGAAAACTCCATTGTTCGATCCGCGTAACGGCGATCCGGCGATTCGCCTACGTCGTTTGCAGATTGGCGATTCGCCATTTGCGCCGGATCGCACCAACTACTTTACGGTGTTGCACGTCGACGCCGGCTCGGGCGCCTTTTGGGCCGACGCTTCCCGGTTTGCGTTCTTGCCGAACTCGCTTCTCTTCTTCGTGCCGTACCAACATCTCCGACTCGTCCCTGACGCGCCTGTAACAGGAGAAATGATTCAGTTTCACGCAAACTTTTTGTGCGTCGAAACCTTTCATAGCGAAGTCGGTTGCAGCGGCATCTTGTTTAACGATCCGCAAGGCGTGCCGATCGTGCCGCTTGACAGGGCGACCCAGGCCGAGACGACTCGCTTGGTCGACCGCCTCCTGCAAGAGCAAGCAAGTCAGCAACTTGCGCACAGCGAAGTAATGCTGGCCTATCTCAAAGTACTATTGATCGTCGCCTCTCGGCTCAAACAGTCCCAACCTGTCTTGCGTACCAACGCCCCATTCGATCCGCAGCATCCGACATTGATCGAATTTCGCGAGTTGATCGAACAAAATTATTGCTCGCTCCATTCGCCCGCCGAATATGCGAAGCTGCTGCATATCACGGCGAAATCGCTCGGCAGAATCGTGCGAGAGCACCTGGGCGCCACTCCGACCGAATTGATTCGCGCTCGGATTCTTACGCATGCCAAATGGCAACTGCTGCATACGTTGCGGCCAGTAAAGGAGATCGCACGCGAAATCGGGTTTGAAGACGAGCTATATTTCAGCCGACTGTTTAAGAAGGCGACTGGCTATTCGCCCACCTTCTTTCGCCAATTCGAAACGGAAATTCGAAATGGGAGCAATCTGTCCATGTCTTCGGGCCATGCGTCCATTCAGTCTTCATCCACGCGTCTTCATACTTAAGTCGGCTTTCGGCCAATTCGCACGAGGGCGAACCGCGACTGGATAGAGTCCGGTTTCCAATCTGCTTTCGTGCTCGAGATTTGCTGATTTTAGCGGAGCTGCAACAAGGTCGAAGCAGACACGTTGAAATTTGAAAATCGCAGCCGAAAGGAGTTTTTTGAAACAAGCTCTAGAGAAAGAA
>JBITAD010000116.1:0-4103 GCA_044439945.1 Blastopirellula sp. JB062 | reverse complement strand
AGAATCGAACAGTTCAGGCCGCCGTTCAGCACGACCTTTTGACCGCTCGTTCCCGAGGCTTCCAGCGGACGACGCGGGTTGTTCAACCAAACGTCGACACCTTGAATCAGGTGACGCCCGACGTTGATATCGTAATCTTCGACGAAAACGATCCGATGACGGAAGCGTTCGTCGTTTCGCAAGTTGAAGATATCGCGGATCTTCGCCTTGCCGGGGTCGTCTTTGGGGTGAGCTTTGCCAGAGAAGATAAACTGCACCGGCTTCGTCGTCGAGTTGACGATTTCGTCCAAGCGTTCCAGGTCATCTAACAGCAAGTCGGCTCGCTTATAGGTTGCGAAACGCCGCGCAAATCCGATCGTCAAAATGTTCGGATCGAGCAGCGTGCGAGCTCGTTCGACGGCGTCATCGCTTTCTCCGCGGCGGCGACACTGTCGGGAAACGCGACGACGCACGAATTGCAGCAGCAAGTTCTTCAGCGTGGCATGGGTTTCCCACAATTCGCCGGGATCGACGCTGTGAATGTTTTGCCAGAAATCAGCTTCGCCCATGTGCTTGTACCAACCGCTGGGGAAATGGCGGTCGTAGAGTTGCAACATCTGCCAGGCGACCCAGCTCGGCACATGCACGCCGTTGGTGATGTGACCGATCGGAATTTCTTCTTCAACGCGCCATGGCCACAGATGCGCCCACATGCGGCGCGAGACGTGCCCATGCAACTGGCTGACCGCATTGGCGCGACGCGACAATTTTAGGCCGAGCACGGTCATGCAGAAAGTTTCGCTTTCGTTCTGCGGCTCGACTCGTCCTAGTCCCATCAGTTGGTCGTGCGAGACCCCCATCGCATCGCGCAGCGGACCTAAGTGCTCTTCGATCAAACCGGCGTCAAACCGATCGTGACCAGCGGGTACCGGCGTATGCGTCGTGAAGACGGTTTGACGAGCGACGTCACGAAGGGCGTCGTCGTAGCTTGCGCCATCTTCCTGAATTCGCTCTCGCATTCCTTCGAGCGGCGCGAAAGCGCTGTGACCTTCGTTCAAGTGATAGACGCCTGGGGTAATGCCGAGCGCTTTTAACGCACGCATGCCTCCGACGCCCAACACCAGCTCTTGGCGAATACGAGTTCGCTCGTCGCCGCCATACAAGCGGCTGGTCAACTCGCGATCTTCAGGCTTGTTTCCGTCGACGTCGCAATCGAGCAAGAATAACTTGACTCGGCCGACGTTCATTTTCCAGACTTTGGCTTTCAGCGTGCCGCTGCGCGTGTCCATCGACACGGTAATCGGCTTTCCGTCGGGCGCAATCGCCGGTTTCATCGGCAGATTTTCGACCTTGGTATCCATATACTCTTCGTGCTGATAGCCGTCGACGTCCAAATGCTGTTTGAAATAGCCTTGGTCGTAGAACAAGCCGATCGCGATCAAGGGAACGCCCAAACCGCTAGCACTTTTCACATGGTCGCCAGAGAGTACGCCGAGACCGCCCGAATAAATCGGCAACGATTCGTGAATGCCGAATTCGGCCGAAAAATAAGCGACCGGACGCGATCCCAATACGCCGGCATGCGTCGCCGACCAGGTATCTTTCGACGTGAGATATTCTTTCAGCCGACGATATGCGTGGTTAATGCGGCTGTAGAGGACCATTTCGGCGGCACGAAGTTCGAGCCGCTCTGGCGTAAATTCTTTCAGCAGCGCAATCGGGTTATGATCGAGCTGGCGCCATCGAATCGGATCGAGGTCGCGAAAGAGATTAAAAACGTCGGGCTGCCATGTCCACCAAAGATTGCTGGCCAGTTCGATACACTTGTCATAAAGCTTTTCAGCCGACAATTCAGCGACAACGCCGGTTTCGGCGTCCGACTCGGGTTGCGTCAATTCTGCTTGACTCATAATCCATCCTTCAGCAGGCAATGCCTGAAACGCTTTGGAACTGGAGACTTAAGGCAAATGTAACTTTTCAGTTTCGGGGATGCGACCCCAATCACTTCCTACGAATCGGAACGTGGAACCGAATGCTTGAAGCTATCTTTCTTGCAGTCGTCGTCTCCCATAGACATATCGCAGACAGATGCCGATCGCAACCTACCAATCTGGCGCCGCAAACGAGACGATGCGTAGGCTCGGCAGTCTCGCGAATCTAGGTAAAACCAGTCGTCGCTGGTCGCTCCATTGCAATCGGCCTATGATGGCTTTTGATAGCAAATCGAGTGCCTAAGATGCCTTGCTTCACTTTCTTACCATTCCTACTCGCGAAAGAAATTTTGTGATTACCTCGCCCGATGATCCTCAACTTGATCTGCTAGCGAAACGTTTAGGCGAGCTTGCGAACTTAGAGAAATGGCCCGACGCTTCCTTAAAAGCGTGCGGTGAGGCAGGCGTATTCCGTTGGTTCCTGCCTGTTGAATTGGGCGGAATGGGCTGGAGCGACGCCGATGTCGTTCGCGGATATTTAAAATTGAGCGCCGCCTGTTTGACGACCACTTTTGTGATAACGCAACGCACCGGGGCTTGCCGCCGGATTGCGGCGTCGGCGAATGAGGGCGTCAAAAGTCGCTTGTTGCCCGACCTGCTAAGCGGCGCAACTTTCGCCACCGTCGGCATTTCGCACCTGACGACCAGTCGCAGGCACCTCAACCGACCGGTGCTACGCGCCACGTTTGACGGCGATAGTTTTCTGTTAGACGGATATAGCCCTTGGATCACCGGCGGCGTTCATGCTGACGCGTTGGTCGTCGGTGCGACGCTTGACGACCAACGCGAGATTTTGGCGGCTGTTGCCGGCGATGCGCCAGGCGTAGCGTCAGAGTCGCCGGCCGACTTGGTCGGTTTGACCGGCAGCGCGACGGGAAAAGTCAACTTTTCGCAGGTTCACGTTCGCCCCGAAGATTTGTTGGGCGGCCCGATCGAAAACGTCATGAAGGCGGGCGTTGGGGCCAAAACCGGGGGGTTGGAAACTTCGACTTTGGCCATTGGGCTGGCCTCGGCGGCGACCAATTATCTAGGGCAAGAAGCGGAGAAACGCAACGAATTGGCAATTGCAGCCGATAGGTTTGCACAGGAATTGAGCGATTTGCAGACCGACCTGCTCTCTGCCGCAGCAGGCGAGCCGCGCTGCAGCACCGAGCAATTGCGGACGCGGGCCAACAGTATCGCCCTTCGTACGACGCAAGCCGCCTTGTCGGCGGCCAAGGGGGCAGGCTACGTTACAGGCCATCCGGTCGGTCGTTGGTGTCGCGAAGCGTTGTTCTTTTTGGTCTGGAGTTGCCCGCAACCGGTGCAACAAGCCAATCTGTGCGAATTGGCCGGCATCTTGGAATAAGCGGAAAGCGGAAAAAATGGAAAAAGTCGAAGTCACCTGGCACGAACATGCCGTCACTCGCGATGATCGCGAACGTCTGAATGGTCATCGTGGATGCGTCGTCTGGTTCACTGGACTAAGCGGCTGCGGCAAAAGCACGATCGCCAACCTCGTCGATCGCCAATTGCACGAGCGGAAAGTGCACACTTATCTGCTTGATGGAGACAACGTGCGCCATGGTCTCAATCCTTCGACGGCGATGTTATCCGAATCGCATGACGCCGATTTCGCCCAACGTTTCGGACTAGGCTTCGGTCCGGCCGATCGCGAAGAAAACATCCGGCGAATTGGGGCGGTCGCCGACTTGTTTTGTCAGGCAGGCCTGATCACGCTGGCAGCCTTCGTCAGCCCATATCGCAAAGATCGCGACCTGGTACGGCAACGGCTGGAAACAAGCGGCCAAGCAGGCGATTTTATCGAGGTCTTCGTCGACACGCCGCTAGAGATCTGCGAAAGCCGCGACCCCAAAGGACTCTACAAAAAAGCGCGAGCCGGCGAACTAAAAGGAATGACCGGGATCGACGATCCGTACGAAGCTCCGCTTAACCCGGAAATTACGCTGCGCGGAGGATCAACGTCGCCTGACCAGTTGGCCGCAGAAGTGATTGCCAAATTGATCGAACGCAAAATCATCCGTTGATGCGAGCGTGGCGAGAAACGTTGCCGACTGGGGCGACATTTCTAAAAAAATGGTTGACGATCGCAGCGCGAACATCATACAACAATTGTTCCGGCGTTTAGCCCAC
>JBITAD010000115.1:0-4129 GCA_044439945.1 Blastopirellula sp. JB062 | reverse complement strand
GGAATCAAGTAAGTAATGATCGCGACTGAAAAACAATTCGCCGTCCCTCCTACTGCCGGCTTAAAAACCGCCGGACAGCCGAAGGTCCAATGGCTTCGTCTAGAAGTGATCGGCGGAGAACTAGACTCGCAAGAGATGAAATTGCAACTGCCGGCTCGCATCGGTCGCGGGACTAACGCCAATCTGCAACTTAGCCACCCGCTGGTCGCCGAAGAGCATTGCGAGATATTGATGCGAGGCGACAAAATCTTGGTCCATGACTTAGGTTCCGAAAATGGCACGTTCGTAAACCGTGATCGCATTGATATCGCACATCTCGATCCCGGTCAGTTGCTGACCATCGGCGACGTCACCTTTCGCGCGATCGTCGACTAAAGAAATATCTGCCGAAGCATATTTGCTCCGACCCCATCTCACGGACCGCGTCGCTAGTTGCGTTGCTTTGCACGTATGCAATTCGCTTCGACACGACGCTTGTGATACGATCAAAGTCTCCGTTCGCCCTCACGCCGAGACGCTTTATGCAGACTCTTCTTCGCGTATTGCTGCTTTCCTCCATCGCCCTCGCGGTCGCACCGATAGCCGCAGAAGAACCGGCGCCGAAGAAAAAGCGTCCGCCCAATCATCTTGCGAACGAGACCAGTCCGTACCTCTTGGCGCATGCCCGCAATCCGGTTGATTGGCGCCCTTGGGGAGCGGAGGCGTTCGCCCTCGCCAAGCGACAAAACAAGCCGATCTTCTTGTCGATCGGCTACTCGAGTTGCCACTGGTGTCACGTGATGGAGCACGAGAGCTTTTCTGATGAAGAGATCGCCAAGTTTCTGAACGAGCATTTCGTCTGCATCAAGGTCGATCGGGAAGAACGCCCTGATATTGACCACGCCTACATGACGGCGGTTCAAATTATGACGCGCGGCGGCGGTTGGCCCTTGTCGGTCTTTTTGACTCCAGAAGGAAAACCGTTTTACGGCGGAACGTACTGGCCCGCGCATGACGGCGATCGCGGGGTCGCGGTCGGCTTCCGTACCGTCACAGGCAGGGTCGCCCAATTTTGGGACGAAAAAGAAGGTGAGTTACGCAACAGCGCCGACGGTCTGACCAATTTGGTGAAAGAAGCGATGCGACCGCGCATGCCGCTGGAAAAGACGTCGCTTGACGCAAAACTGTTGGCTACCGTCGACTCCGAAATCGCCGCCAGTTTCGACTCCGAACATGGCGGCTTCAATTATTCGCCGGATGATCCGAACCAACCGAAATTCCCCGAGCCGGCCACCTTGCAATACCTGTTAGCACGGGCCCAATCCGGCTCGACTTCAGCGCAAAAAATGCTGATCTCGACGCTCGACGGGATCGCATCGGGCGGAATCCGCGACCATATCGGCGGAGGACTGCACCGCTATAGCGTCGACCGCTATTGGCGAATCCCCCACTTCGAAAAGATGCTCTACGATAATGCGCAACTCGCTTCGCTCTATGCGGAAGCCTTCAAGCTAACCGGCAATCCTCAGTATCGCCGCGTCGCGGAAGAAATCTGCGATTTCGTGCTTCGCGAGATGACCGGGCCGCAAGGACAATTTTATTCGGCCATCGACGCCGACTCAGAAGGCGAAGAAGGCAAGTATTATCGGTGGTCGGCCGACGAATTGGCGTCGCTGCTATCGCCTGATTCGCTCCAACTGGCGAAGGCCGTCTATGGCTTGGGCGGTTCTCCCAATTTTGAAGAAGTCTATTTCGTGCCGCAGCTACAAGCTTCTGCCGCTGATTTATCGCAGAATTTGAAACTGAGCGAAGCCGAACTCCAAAAACGGCTACACGCGCTGCGTGCGAAGCTGCTAGAGGCGCGCAAAAAACGCATCTCCCCCGTCGTCGATACGAAAGCGCTGACCGCTTGGAATGGCCTGATGATCGCCGGTCTGGCCGACGCGGGCCGAATTCTAGAACGGCAAGACTATTTGGATGCGGCGGTTCGCAACGCAAATTTCGTCCTCAACAACCATACGTCGCCTACCGGGCGATTGCAGCGAAGCTATATCGATGGAAAAGCGAAAATCCCCGCCTATGTCGACGATTACGCCATGCTGGTCGACGGCTTGATCGCGCTGCATGAAGCGACCGGCAAGCAAAAATGGCTTGATGCGGCCGAGCGTTTAACACGCGAACAAATTACGTTGTTTGGCGATTCGCGACTTGGCGGGTTTTACTTTACGGCGACTGACGCCGAAGAAGTGATCGTGCGCGGAAAAATTCCGAGCGATAACGCCGTGCCCGCCGGCAACTCGGTGTCCGCCGGCAACTTGCTTTATTTGGCCGCACGCCTGAACGACGCCTCGCTACGCGACCAAGCGATTGGCACAATCGACAGCGCCCAAGCGCTGCTCGACCTGGCGCCGACGGCGGCTCCGCGGCTCTTGGTCGCCGCCGAGCAAATCGTCCGCGAAAAATCGGCGAGCGATCCATAACCCTCGCTTAACGCTGAGCGGCTAATGCGAAGATGTCGACGGCGAAACAATCATCCGGTTCTACTTGATCCGACTTGACCAAGTCGATCTCGACCAGTTGATCGAGCAGTTCAGTCCAGCGGGCCAAGGTCATGCGTCCGAATTGATCGTCTGTTGTGGGCAAGCAAAGCGACTTGATCTCTTCCGCGCCAAACTGCAGCGCGGCGACATCCAATTCTGGATTGAGCGATGAGATCTGCTCGTTCGTTTTTTCCGACGAATCGAGATAATGCTTCCATCCGCGCAAACAAGCTCGAGTCATCTTGACGGCAAGGTCTTTCTCCGCAAGCAACAAGTCGTCGCTCGTAATCAAGATGCTGGTATAAGGATTGAACCCCAACTCATGCACCATCAACGTGCGCGTCTCGACATGGTGCTCTTTGGCGACGTACGGCTCGCTAAAGACATAGGCTTGTTGCGCAAAATTCGAATCGCTAAAAAATTGAGTTAGATTGCCGTTATAGGGTACGACTCGCACATTTTTCAGCGGCAATTTCTTCTGCAAAAAAATCGCAAAAGCGCGTCCCGAATTCATCGCCAGCGTACAGCCCGACAACTCGTCGAATTTTTTTATCGGCGATTGGGCGTGCAATAGGATGCAGCGAGGACTTTTTTCAAACGGCGACATAAGCGCGGCGACGTCGGCCGTTTGAGCTCGTCCCAGTATCACCTGATCGGCATTAGCCACGGCGAATTCGACGCTTCCTTGAGCCGCTTGTTGCACAACCGGAACACCAGGGCCCCCGGGCAAAATTTCTACGTCGAGTCCCTCTTCGGCGAAATAACCTTGTTGCTGGGCCGCATAAAAACCGCCGTGCTCCGCCTCGGGAAACCAATTTAACGCGAGCCGGACTTTACGCAACGCAGGCCCGCCATCGCTTGACGACGGCTCCGTATCGGTACGTTTTCCGCAGCCGACTAAAGAGATCAATAAAAACATCACGACGATACGCAGCATGGCATTTCCTTGCATGTCAGGCGATAAGCGGGCGAACCGTGTTGATATCGTAGCTTTTCAAAGTATGAGCAAAAGAATCGCGCCTTATTATCAACGGACGCGAGTTGGATTAAATCGGAGGTTTTGGTCGCGCGGGAGAAACCGACCGCTCAGGCGAATCTAACGATTGCGATGATTCGCTTTGCGACTGTTCCTTGAGCCACCATTGATAAAACTGTTCGACCACCGGACGACGATGAACGCTACGAAGCGTTTGAGGACGTTTGCTGATCAAAAAAAGCTGGGCTTCGGTCGGCGTCATCGACTTCGCTTTAATTAGCCAGCAAATGACGATCGTCGCACTCCGCGCGCGGCCCGCCTTGCAATGAATATAGACCTGTTTTCCGGCGGCAATCTGCTGATCGATAAATTCGACTCCCCTTTTCACGTCTTCCAAAGAAGGCGGAACAAAGTCGATCGTGGGCAAATGAAGTTGCTCGACGCCCGATTTGGCATAGGTCGAAAGGGGCCCGGCGAACTCCTGACAAGTATTGACGACGGCCGTCACCCCCGCCGCAATGATCTCGGTCGCAATTTTTTCAGTCGGTAATGCGCCGATCAAAACGTGCTCGTCGATCCGATCCCACCATCGCCAACGGCGAAAAAGTCGAATCATTGACCAGTTATAGAGCAT
>JBITAD010000114.1:0-4130 GCA_044439945.1 Blastopirellula sp. JB062 | reverse complement strand
ATAAGTCGACGGGCGTTGTTGAATCTTGCCCAGAAATTGGGGCAATATCGCTTGCAACTGTGCGGCTTCAATCACTGGAGCAGCGGGAATTTCGGAAATAGCCCCTTCTAAATCTTCCGTGTCGCTTGTTTTCCCTAGTTCAAATTGACCGACGTATCGCTTCGGCATTTGCTGAACGTACTCGATCAGCCGCGTTCCGCTACCAACGCAACAAATTAGCACGCCCGACGCCAAAGGGTCTAACGTACCGGCATGCCCTACTTTGGCAGGGCGAACGAATCGATGAACCCGGTTGACGACGTCGCGTGACGTCCAGCGCAGCGGTTTATGGATATTGAGAATGCCGTGCATACGTTCCAAATTAGGTAGGCAGTAGCGAAATCAGCCGTTTCGACTATAAAACTAAGAAGTGTTTCTACGTTGCAACAGCCCCCACGAAAAGTTGTCGAGTCATGTCACGCACCCGTAGCCACGAAATTTTCCATCGCGCCCAACAATTGATGCCAGGCGGGGTCAACAGTCCCGCCCGGGCCTTTGGCGGGGTGGGCGGCGAACCGATAGTGATTCAGCGCGGCGAGGGCGCCTATTTGTATGACGTCGACGGCAATCGCGTAATCGACTACATCGGCTCGTGGGGACCGATGATTCTTGGTCACGGCAATCAACAGGTCCGCGAAGCGATACATGCGGCGGTTGATCAAGGAACAAGCTTTGGAGCCCCAACCGAGCGTGAGAACCAGCTTGCCGAACTGATCGTCGAACTTGTTCCTTCGGTCGAAAAAGTTCGTCTGGTCAATTCCGGTACTGAAGCGACGATGAGCGCGATCCGACTGGCTCGAGGCTATACCGGTCGCAATAAGATCGTCAAGTTCGCCGGCAACTATCATGGTCATGTCGACAGTTTGCTGGTCGCCGCCGGCAGCGCCGCCGCCACCTTGGGCGTACCGAATTCTCCTGGCGTCACGCCAGGCACCACCGCTGATACGATCGTGTTGCCTTACAACGACGTCGCCGCGTTAACTGCTGCGTTTGAACAGCAGGGCGACGAACTGGCCTGCGTCATTTTTGAGCCGGTCGTCGGCAATATGGGGACGGTGATTCCGACGCCCCAATTTTTGTCGGCGATTCGCAGTCTCTGCACCCAACATGGCGCCGTCATGCTGATGGACGAAGTGATGACCGGCTTCCGTGTTGCGTTAGGCGGCGCGCAGCAATTATTTGATGTGACTCCTGATCTGACGACCTTGGGCAAGATCGTCGGCGGCGGGCTGCCAATTGCCGCTTACGGCGGGCGCGCCGAGATCATGAATCATGTCTTGCCGGAAGGAAAAGTCTTTCAAGCCGGCACGCTAAGCGGCAACCCGTTAGCGACGGCGGCAGGTATTGCGACTCTTTCAATCTTGAAAGAGACGAATCCTTACCCACGTCTAGAACAGCTTGGCGAGCGTTTGATGACCGGCTTGGCCCAAGCGGCAGCGGATGCCGAGATCGCTCACTCAGTCGCTCGCGTCGGCAGCATGGCGACCCTTTTCTTTTCAAGCGAAAAAGTCGTAGATTGGGATACGGCGGCCCAAAGCGACGCCCAACAATACGCCGATTTCTTTTGGGGATTGCTCGACCGAGGCGTCTATTTCCCGTGCAGTCAATTCGAGGCCCTCTTCATCTCGGTCGAACATACCTACGAAGATATTGACGCTACAATCGCGGCGGCTCGAGAGAGCCTGCAAATGTAGTCGGGAGGATTCGATCTCCCCCTCGGCGGAAAACGACCGAAGCGGCGTCATTTTCCGCACTTGTTTACGAATGCCGCTTATCGCCGGATTGGAGGCAAAGTTTGCACGCCTCCGCGTTGCGTTTGATTAAAATTAAGTTGCGGCGGCGAAGGCGCGGCCGGCAAACGACGGAGCCCTGGCTGACCGCCTCGGGTCGGCAAGCTGGCGACTTCCGGATGATTGCGATCCAAAATCGATAGTAGCTGCTGAGCCGCCTTTAGATTCGGATCTTTTTGGATCGCCAAGTTCAAATGTACGCGAGCAAGCTGCGAATCGCCCCGTTTGTAGAGCAAATAGCCCAAGTTGTAATGTCCCGCAGCGGCGCCATGCGCGTACTCTAATTGCGAGAAAGCTTCTTCTAGACGATTCGCATCCACCAATGCGCTAGCCATGTTATTGCGATAGCGGACGTTCTCGGGCTCGATCGTCGTCGCTTTGAAAATCGAGGCCATCGCGTCTTCAAAACGTTTCATTTTCAAATAGCAGAGCCCAAGATCGTTCATCGCGATCGCGCTGTCGGGGTGCTTCTCGGCCGCTTTCGAATAATACTCAAGCGCCTCGGACGACTTCCCTTGCCGATCAAGCAAGCGAGCGTAACTGAGCAAAGCCATCAAATTTTCCGGCGATTCTTCGAGCGCCGTTCGATATTGATTGGCCGCTTCGTCGAATTTGCCTTGCTGTTCCAGCAGGCGTCCCGAACTCAGATAAATGGCGACGTCAATCTTATCAGGCGTGCTCGATAGGCTGAGCGGATCGTCAGCCGGCACTTTTTTCGGCTTAATCGTCAGAGCGTCTTGGATGCTGCGGCCGGCGTTTTTCAACGTCGCCGTAAACCCGCCGCCGTCGCTCTCTTTTTTCTCCGTCTTCGCCTCATGCTCGCGAATATACTCATCAAGCGTCGTCGACTCTTTCGTTTCGCTCGTAAACTGCGCTTGCCGCACATGAAACGAGGGAAGCTTGCTTAATAAGCCTCCGCTTTTCTCCTCCGCCGCTAACGGAGAGGCCGCGACCAACAGCGCAAGAACTGCGTATCTCGCACTCTGAGAATAGGATTGGTAGATCTTCTTGTTCAGGGCCACGCGACACCTCCGTGCGAACGCGCTGGTGGGCTGCTAGCATCAGCCGCACTAATAATCGGAATAACTTGCCCGTACTCTCTTCGACGAAAGACGCCTTCGCTCTGCACTGAAAGTGCGAGCAAGCGGGCAACGTAGTCGTTATTCCGCTTACGTTTTCCCGCCAGCGACGCCCCTTGCTGGCGTCGCTATCAACTGTCGAGCCTCGCCTATTGACTCACCGATTGCGCCGCCGGCAAGCGAGGCGCCGGAATCGAACCTCGTTCGGCACGATAGATGTCGTCAATGAAGTCGGCAGGGCGACCGTACGGCTCCGAACCGGTTTCATAAATTTCGGGGTGCGCGTTCGGGCCCAGCAGTCGAGTCATCGCCGCTTGTACCGAAGCCATTCGAGCTTGCGTCACTTCAGGTCGTAAAGCACGTTTGACGAAGACGGCGCGACGATCTGGCAAACCTTCGAGAATTTGGCGAATTTTCATTTCGCCGCCATGCGTGATCTCGTTCGTTTCGCTATTGAAATGATGATCGCCTAACGTGTTTTGCAGTCGGATGCCATTTGCCGTCATCTGCGTCAAATAGTTCCGCGTCGCTTGGCGATCATACGTAAGAAACGGCTCTGGCCAACATTTATTCCGTGCGTAATCAAGTTTCGCGCGATGCCAAAATTCGTGCCAGCCGGCATCGCACGTTCCCGCCATCATAAAAGCGGCGGCGATAGCAAGCGCGATTCCTTGACCTTGTTTCATCCGTCTATCTCCTCAGATGGGGCTAGTCTTCCTAGCTCGATTGTGCTTCTCGCGCGACGGCGATCTGCCCGTGGCCCGGCGCATATCACCCTTATCGGCCGATCAGCCGAAGCGCAGCCAACTGCCGCTAGTGCGCCGGTACAGTTTGACATTTCGCTCGTCCACGAAAAAAGCCTGGCTGCGCCGCGCGCAGTCAGGCTTTTTGGAACTATTTTAGCGATCGTATCGACTACGAATTCGCCGCCATCATCGGCAACATTTCGCGGATCACGGTGATGGCCGCCGGGCCGACCAACACCACAAAAATGCCGGGAAAGATGAAAAAGACGAGCGGAAAGATCATTTTGACTGCCGTTTTCGCCGCTTTTTCTTCCGCAATTTGTCGTCGGCGCGTACGCATCGAGTCGCTTTGCACGCGCAACGCTTGCGAGATGCTTGATCCGAATTTGTCCGCCTGAATTAGGATCGCCGCGAGCGAACGCAGATCTTCGACGCCGGTACGCGTTCCTAATTCGTGCAACACGTCGCTTCTTCCG
>JBITAD010000113.1:13824-17543 GCA_044439945.1 Blastopirellula sp. JB062 | reverse complement strand
CGGTATTCGAGATTTCGCCAACGTGTCGCCCGCCGCTCTTTTTTCACTTTCTGTCGGACGTCAACGCTTTGCGATACGCCGTTTTCTTTGGGCATCCGGTCAATCAACGCGGCGTCGACGCAAATATCTGGGTCGATATTGCGCAGTTTCGCGCGCAACTTGACGAGTTTCTCTCGCAATCGCCCAGCCAGCGCATGCGCGCGGCATAACCGCCTGCGAAGCTCAAGTTTGTCGCACGCCGCAACCCTTCTTGCTGATTTGGCGCCTGACGATTTGATGCCAAACTTTTTTTGCGGCCCCGCTCACGCGCGACGCTGGACTTTTTACTGAGAAAAAAATTTCCTAGGCGACTAGGTGCAATAACCCCGCAAAACCGATTGCTTGCGGCCGCCGCAACGCCCTACAATGACAGTACCCGTCTTTCACACTTGATATAGGATTTTCCCGTCATGGCTACGATTTCACCCAGCACGACCGCTCCGACGGTGCGTCATACGCAATGCTTTATCGATGGCAAATGGGTCCCTTCGATGAGCGGCAAAACGTTCGCCACCGTAAACCCTGCGACCGAAGAGGTGATTGCGGAAGTGGCCGAAGGGGACGCCGCCGATATCGACGTCGCGGTTCGCGCGGCACGTCACGCATTCGACAAAGGGCCCTGGTCGCGAATGGACGCCCGCGATCGCGGCGCGTTGATCTATCGCTTGGCCGAGTTGATTGATCAAGAGAAAGAAGAGCTAGCCGCGCTCGAATCGCTCGACAACGGCAAACCGATTCGCGACGCCGTCAACGCCGACCTGCCGCTGGTGGTCGATTGTCTCAAATATTACGCCGGCTGGGCCGACAAAGTCGAAGGCTCGACCATTCCGATCCGCGGCGATTATTTCTGCTATACCCGTCGCGAACCGGTCGGCGTGGTCGGCCAGATCATCCCCTGGAACTTTCCGATGCTGATGGCCGCCTGGAAGTGGGGACCTGCCTTGGCCGCCGGCTGCACGATCGTGATGAAACCGGCCGAACAAACGCCGCTGACCTGCTTGCGTATGGCTCAATTGGCGCAAGAAGCCGGCATTCCGGACGGGGTTGTCAACGTGGTCCCCGGATTTGGCCCAACGGCCGGCGGATCGCTCGTCAAGCATCCTGGCGTCGACAAAATCGCCTTTACCGGCGAGCATATCACCGCCCAAACGATCATGAAAAACGCGGCCGATACGATGAAACGGGTCGCATTTGAATTGGGCGGCAAAAGCCCTAACGTCATTTTCGCCGACGCCGATCTCGATTCGGCGATCGCCGGGGCGCACTTCGGCTTGTACTTTAACCAAGGGCAATGCTGCACCGCCGGCAGTCGCGTCTTTGTCGAAGATTCGATTTACGACGAGTTCTGCGAACGGGTCGTCGACCTGAACCAAGGCCGGAAGCTCGGCGATCCGATGGATCCCGAAACCGAGCAAGGCCCGCAGGTCGATCAACGTCAGATGGAAAAAATCCTCAGCTACGTCGATCTCGGCAAGCAACAAGGCGCGCGGCTGCTTAGCGGCGGCAATCGATATGGAGACAAAGGTTACTATGTCGAACCGACTCTGTTCGCCGACGTAACCGACGACATGAAAATCGCCACCGACGAAATCTTCGGCCCGGTCATGTCGGTCTTGCGATTTAAAGACCAGGAAGACGTCATCCGCCGGGCGAACAATACTTTTTACGGTCTCGCCGCGGCGGTTTGGACTCAAGACGTGAAAAAAGCGCACCGCTTCGCCGCGGAAGTTCGCGCCGGCACCGTCTGGGTCAATTGCTACGACGTGTTTGATACCGCGGCGCCTTTCGGCGGATTTAAGATGTCCGGTCTCGGTCGCGAATTAGGCGCCGCCGGACTCGACGGTTACCTAGAAAACAAAACCGTCACCGTCAACTTGGGCGAATAGTTCGCCTACGGCTGAGTAAAGGCCTACTCGACCGGATCGCGCGCCGACGCGATCCGGTACGAGCAGGCGCAGGCCAGTGGCCTCTCTAAACAGCAGATGCCGTGCCGCCGCATTGTTTTTTTGAGCAATTCCGGTTTTCTCGCATGTTCGCGGCAAATTGGCGCCAACAAGCTTCGCAACTTCTCAGCGCATTCGCTTCTCGTGTCGATCGGCGCGACAGCGGCGTCGCTTCGATCGACGGCGCGTAATCTCCAAGGCCGTTTCTTCGCGGGGGCTATCTAGAGGCGCCGTAGATTGGCGCTAACGACCGCTCATAAAGTGAGAGCGGTCGTCGCGGAGGGCTACCAGGCCTATTTGCGATCAGGCCTGGGATGGGGCGTTTTCTTCAAACGCTTTGCAAATCGCCGACGTTGCGTTCGGCCAAAAAGTCAGGGCGCGCTGACGAGCCGCCGAACGGCTCGACCAACCGATTTTCGACGCTGTTATAAACGACGAACAAATTCGTGCGCGGAGTCGGGCTCAGATTGCCGACCGAACCGTGCATCGTATTCGAATCAAAAAAGAGCGCTGACCCGGGGCCTCCTTTCGGCGCGTCGATGTCGCCGTGGCCGCTCAAAAATTCAATCGCTTGCCGACAAGGCACGCCAAACTCCTGCTTTTTGAGCGAAGTTTGATAATGATTGTCGGGCGTTTCTCCCACGCAGCGAATGAAGTAGCGATGCGATCCGCGAATCAGCATCAACGGGCCGTTAAACTCGTGATTGTCCGTCAAACTGATCGAGACGCTTACGGCCCGAATGCGGGGCATACCGTCTTCGACGTGCCATGTTTCAAAATCAGAGTGCCAAAAGAACTCTTTGCCATGAAACGCCGGCTTATAGTTTATCCGCGATTGGTGAATATAGACTTCGCTTCCTAAAATCTGCTCGACCTTGGCGACGATGCGTCGATCGTAACAAATCTGGCGAAATCGTTCGTTGTCGCGATGAACGCGAAAGATCGTACGAACTTCTTTGCGCTGCGGTTCCGAGATCACCTCGGGGCGTTCCTGATCGGCAAACTGCCGCATCGACTCCGCTTCGGCCAGGCATTCCGCCGCTTCGCTTTGGCTTAGCAACTGCGGAAAAGGAAGGTAGCCGTCTTCTTCATACTTCCACAAGCCTGGATCGGTCACGGCGCCGCTGCGGCTGGACCAGACGACCGGATCGACGCGTGGCGCAGCTTCCCAAGTCTCGCCGATGCGAGACGCGTACGGGTCGCTGCAGCTTTGGATAACGTTCGACATTGGGTTCTCCTTTGAAATTGGATCATCCGATTGTCAGATGCTTGGTTCCTTAAAAAATTTGAAACGGATAAACAATCGCGTGCCCCAGAGTTAGTCGACGCTGGCTGGGTAAACGCCGTTTTCGTCATGCACTTCGGTACCGACGACCGGCGGGTTAAACACGCAAATCATTCGCATATCGACATCCGCCGATAACAAGTGATTGTCATGCTTGTCTAACGCATAAACCGTACCAGCTTCGATTTCAAAGATTTCGCCCGAGTCGACCAACTGAACGCGTCCCTTGCCTTCGATGCAATAAACCGCTTCCAAATGATTCTGGTAATGGATCGGGGTGGTGGTGCCGGCACGAATGATCGTGTCGTGCAGCGAAAACCCCATTCCATCTTTTTTGAGCAATAGACGACGGCTCGTCCAATTTTCAGAAACGACTTCGGATTCGGTCCCGAGAACGTCATTCAATTTTTTTACGATCAACGTACAGCTACTCCTGGCAGCGCGCCGCAGAG
>JBITAD010000113.1:0-13814 GCA_044439945.1 Blastopirellula sp. JB062 | reverse complement strand
GTGCGGCGCGCGGTTCATGAAAAATAAATCGCGTAAGATGCGATAGAGAACGAGCTTATTTTCGATTTAGTCGGCGGTCGCCATCGACTGGGCCGGCTTGGCGTTGGCGCTGCCCATCACCTCGCGAACCGAATCGACCAAGATCTGCAAACCGCTATCTAGCGCTTCGTCGTCAATCGTCAACGGCGGCAGCGTTTTGACGACTTCGTCATTCGGACCCGCCGTTTCGATGATCAAACCGCGACCGAACGAGGCGCGAGAAATCTTCGAGGCGACGTCGTCTTCGTGGAACTGAATTCCTTGAATCAAACCGCGTCCGCGGACGTCGGCGCCATAGGTTTCGGCCAAGTCGAGCAAGGTCGCTTTGATCTTTTTCGCCTTCCGATTGACCGCTTGCGAAAGCCGATCATCTTGCCAGTAATGGCGCAACGCGGCGGTCGCCGTGACGAAAGCCGGGTTATGCCCGCGGAACGTGCCGTTATGCTCGCCCGGCTGAAACGCGTCAAGTTCCGGTTTCATCAGCACCAAAGCGAAAGGCAAGCCGTAACCCGAAAGCGATTTCGACAAGCAAACGATATCCGGTTTAATTCCGGCGAATTCGAAGCTGAAGAACGGCCCCGTGCGTCCGCAACCGACCTGGATATCGTCCATGATCAGCAAAGCGCCCACTTTTTTCGCCAGCGCCGACAAGCGTTGCAGCCACTGCTTTGAAGCGACGTTAACGCCCCCTTCCGCCTGGACGGTTTCGACAATGAAAGCCGCCGGCGGCTCGATACCGCTGCTGTTGTCGTTCAAGTAGCTTTCAATGAGCGAGATCGTATCGGTATCGGCGTCAAAGTAATCGCAGAACGGCATGTGCGACGCGTCCGAAAGCGCCACGCCGGCGCCGGCTCGCTTGCCCGAGTTGCCGGTCATCGCCAACGAGCCGAGCGTCATGCCGT
Organism: Blastopirellula sp. JB062; assembly: GCA_044439945.1. GTDB lineage: Bacteria > Planctomycetota > Planctomycetia > Pirellulales > Pirellulaceae > Blastopirellula. The sequence goes on along the minus strand of JBITAD010000113.1, from coordinate 12,873 downwards.
GAAAGCCGTTGGTGAACGCGATGACGTTGGTGCGGCCGGTTACCTTGCGGGCCAACTTCAGCGCTGATTCGACCGCATTGGTTCCGGTCGGTCCGGGGAACATCACCTTGTAGTCGAGCCCGCGAGGCGCCAACAGCACGTCTTGCATCGTTTGCAGCAGATCGCGTTTGGCGGCGGTCGACATGTCTAAAGCGTGAGTCACGCCGTCGGCAGAGAGATACTCAATGAGCGCCGACTTGATCACTTCGTTGTTGTGACCATAGTTGAGCGAACCTGCGCCCGCAAAAAAGTCGATATAAGAACGTCCTTGTTCGTCGAATAATTGGTGATCTTTCGCGCGTGTGAAAATCGTCGGGAACGAGCGGCAATAGCTGCGCACGTTCGATTCCATTCGCTGGAAGATATTCATTCTTTCTCCAAAATAGGGCCAACGCGAACAAGCTCTTCCGCCTCATGACCGGAAGGCCCAAAGTCCGCGATTTCAAATCGTCGCGAGTATTCGATCGCTGCTCCCAACCGGGACGCTAGCGACGCAAACAAAGCGCGCGACGGAGCGTTTGAGGGGGTGATCGTCGCCTCGACGTACTGCACTGCTTCTCCTTGCTCGACCAGATACGAAAGCATCTTTCGAGCAAGCCCCATCCCTCGCGCGGAAGGCGCAACGAGCACCTGCCAGACGAACAATGCGTGAGGACGCGCCGGCGGTCGAAATCCCGTGGCGAAACCGACGATCTCGCCGGCCAGTTCCGCAACGACGCAAGAGTCGGAAAACTCGGTCGTTTGAAGCAAATAGAGATAGCAGGAGTTGGTATCGAGCGTTTCGTCAGCGCAAACCAATTGCCACAACGACTGAGCATCCCGCTTTTCGGGACGACGCAGACGAACGGACTCCCTATCGTTTTCCGCCGGGGGGGAAGTCTCGGTCATCGCTGATGTGGTCTGAGGTTTTCCTGCGTGTCGTGGATGGTTAATCCGACGCTTTCCATTGCCTAAAAGGGATCGCACGTCTATCGAAGACGAAGCGATCAACCTAACACGTTTGAGAATCCTTTTCAACGCAAACCGATAGGGATTCTCGTTCGAGAGCGTATTTACCGCAGTATTTAGTCGTTTTGCGTACTTTTTGGACATTATCGATCCAAATGCGAGACATTTCGTATGCATTTCCGTTTAAATAGGAGATGTCGTTCACACCTCATGGAACAGGAAAGAGACGATATGCTCCAACACATTCCCACCTACATCGCCACGCTGTTTCTGGGAGGCCTTTTGGTCCTCCTCCGCCTTCATTCGGGTTCGGCCGAACCTGCCCCCGCCACCGTGGAAGGAGTCGTTACGTATCTAGGTCAGCCCGTCGACAACGCGTTTATCACGTTCAAATGTCGCGGCATGTCCGAGTCTCTCTACGGACAAACCGACGAAGAGGGTCGATACGAACTTTATTCGCGGATGGATCGCGAACTGCCGATCGGCAAGTACGCCGTCACGATCGTCAAACGCACGACGCGCAGAAATGCGGCGTGCAACGACGACGCTTGCTCCAAGCGACGTCGACGCAATCGGCAACGCGTCGTCGATTTGCTGCCGGAACATTACGGCGAAGGGCCGACCTCCGGCTTGATCGCCGTCATCGAACCGGGCGCCAACGTTCTTGATTTCAAGCTCGACGACGAATTGCCCGAGTCGGCCGCCAGCGACCCGGCGCGCGATCGCGCCAGTCGTTTGTCGATGAACTGATTCGCCGCTTATCAATCGCGTACGGTTGATTAGTCAGCGCAATCTGGTCTACACTGATCCCCTTCAAGCATGCCGCCCATTCGCGGCGTGCCGTGGGTGCGCTTATCGTTTAGCGCAATGAGATCAGCGTCGTCGCGTCGGCTTGCCAGCGCGGGCGCGCTCTCCTCTCCTCTTTTGGAAGGAAGCGATGCCGCAAGCGAAAAACCAGATTACGCCGCTCGGCGTCGCCATCGCAATCCTGTGGATCGCGGGCGGGTGTTGGATCGCATGGCGAATCTCGAACCCGCCGCCGCCGGTCTCGGCGTTAGAACGCATCCAACGCACCGGCGTCGTACGGATCGGATTCGCCAACGAGCCCCCGTACGGTTATCTGGTTACGACCAGCGGCAAAATCACCGGCGAAGCGCCCGAGATCGCCAAAGAAATCTTGAACCGCTTGGGCGTCGAAAAAATTGAGCCGATCGTCACGGAGTTCGGCGCGTTAATCCCCGGCCTGAAGGCAGGCCGGTTCGATCTGATCGCCGCCGGCATGTACGTCACGCCGCAGCGCGCTAAAGAGATCGATTTCTCAAATCCGACCTACGCCATCGGCGAAGGGTTTATCGTCCGCGCCGGCAATCCGCTTGATTTGCATAGCTATCAAGACGTCGCCGAAAACCCCCAAGCCCGGATCGGCGTCATGGGGGGCAGCGTCGAGCACGGCTACGCGCAAAAGCTGGGCGTTCCTGAAGATCGCATCGTCGTCTTTCCTGATTATCGCAGCGCCATCGACGGCATCACGGCCAATCGTATCGACGCCGCCGCGGCGACGATCTTGACGGTCAACGATCTTCTCGCCAAAGCCGATGACGATCGGATCGAGTCGGCGCAACCCTTTACCGATCCGGTGATCGACGGCAAGTCGATCTTGGGCTACGGCGCGTTCGGCTTTCAAAAACATGACGACGAATTGCGCACGGCCTTTAATCGAGAACTGGCCGAATTCCTCGGCACGCCGGAACACCTCGAAATGGTCGAGCCGTTCGGTTTCGGCAAGTCGACCCTGCCCGGCGACGTGACGACCGCTCAACTGATCGGTTCCGACGAACCTTAACGCACTGCGAAACGGATGCTATCCACGCTCGAATTATTGCCGACGTTGCTGCAAGGCTTGTGGACGACGCTGTTGGTCACGCTCGGCGGGGTCGCAATCGCGCTGGTCAGTTCGTTGCTGGCCGGTCTCGGCCGAGACTCGCGCGATCCGATCGTTCGTTGGACGGCCACGATCTACGTCGAGACGTTCCGCGGCGCATCGGCGATCGTGCTGCTGTATTGGTTCTATTTCGCCATGCCGGGTTTGCTCGGCATTAGCATGCCGGCCATTTTGGCCGGCATCGTCGTGCTGGGGCTCAACATCGGCGCCTATGGGGCCGAAGTGGTCCGCGCCGCAATTCGCAGCGTTCCCGCCGGACAACGCATCGCCGCCAAAGCGCTCAATTTGTCGCCTTGGCAAACCATGCGATACGTCGTGCTGCCGCAAGCCGCGCTGGCGGCGACTCCGCCGATGGGCAACCTGATGATCGAGTTGCTAAAAAGCACGGCGCTCGTTTCGATGATCACCGTCGTCGATCTGACGCAGATGGGAATGTTCTTGCGAACCGAAACGCATCGTTCGCTGGCGATCTTCAGCATGCTGCTGTTGATCTACTTCGGCCTGTCGCAACTGATCGCCGCGGCCGTTCGACAAATCGAATATCGCTTAGCTCACGGTCAAGATCATGGGGGAGCTCGCTAGTGTGGGACTGGAATTTCGCCGCGCGCGTCTTGCCCGACATCTTAGAAGGGCTCGGCGTTACTTTTCTGGCGGTCGCCGGCGGCATGACGCTGGCGATCGTTCTCGGCTTGGTTTGGGCGATCATGCGTCGCTCTTCAGCTCGTTTCGTCAGTTGGCCCGCTTACGGATTCGTCGAATTCATCCGTAGCACGCCGCTGCTGGTGCAGCTGTTTTTCGTCTATTACTCGCTTGCCGAATTAACCGGCGGCTGGCTGTCTCCCCTGGGGACCGGCATTTTCGTTTTAGGCGTTCACTACAGTTGCTACACGGCCGAAGTCTATCGGGCCGGTTTAAACGGCGTGCCGCGCGGGCAATGGATCGCCGCCAAAGCGCTCAACCTGACTCCCTGGCAAACCTATCGCCATGTCGTCTTGCCGCAAGCGATTCCGCCGATCTTGCCGGCCCTGGGCAACTACTTAATCGCCATGTTCAAAGACGCGCCGCTCCTTTCGGCCATTACGGTGCTCGACGTGTTAGAGCGCGCCAAAATCGTCGGCAGCCAAAGTTTTCGTTATCAGGAACCGCTGACGATCGTCGGCGTCATCTTCCTGACGCTTAGCATTCTCTCTGGAGCCGGAGTCGCCTGGCTGCAGCGCCGAGTCGCGGCGGCGCAGTCCTAAGGAATCAACCCATGAATTCGCAACCGCCGATCGTTCGCGTTCGCAATCTCGTTAAACGTTACGGCGAACTGACCGTGCTCCGCGGGCTCGACGTCGACATTCAGGCCGGAGAAAAAGTAGCGATCATCGGACCGAGCGGGTCGGGCAAATCGACCCTGCTCCGTTTGCTAATGACGCTCGAAAAGCCGGACGACGGCGAGATCTTGATCGAAGGCACGCCGATGTGGCACGTCGAGCGAAACGGCGCAACCGCGCCCGCCGACGAGGCGCACCTGCGCCAAGTTCGCGAAAAGCTGGGCATGGTCTTCCAGCATTTCAATCTCTTCCCGCATATGACCGTCCGCCAAAACATTACGCTGGCCCCGCAGTTGGTTCGCAGCGAAACCGAAGCGGTCGCGACCGAAACGGCCGAGCGCCTGCTCGACATGGTCGGTCTCGCCGACAAAGCCGACGCCTACCCCGCCAAGCTTTCGGGCGGACAAAAACAACGGGTCGCCGTCGCCCGCGCCATGGCCATGTCGCCGCAGGTCATGCTGTTCGACGAAGTCACTTCGGCGTTAGACCCCGAACTGGTGCATGAAGTGCTTAGCGTTTTACGCCGCCTGGCCAAAGAAACCGACATGACGATGCTGCTGGTGACGCACGAAATGGCGTTCGCTCGCGAAATCGCCGATCGGGTTCTCTTCTTTGACGAAGGGAAGATTTTAGAATCTGGGCCGCCGTCCGAAATTTTCAGTTCGCCCCGCGAAGAGCGAACCCAACAATTCCTCCACACCGTGCTTGACCGTTAAACGGCGCCAATCGAATTGCCCATGAACGCGAATCCTCCAACCGCCGACTCGCAAGGCGCAAGCGAACGCCTGCAGCGGATCGCTCAGTTGCAACAACAACTTGCCGACGGCCCGGTCGCCGAACTGATAGCGCTGCTCGCCGAAGAACTACGCGACGCTCGCACCCAACAAATCGCTCTGGAAAAAGAGATCAACGACCTGCAAATCGAATTGCAGTTGCGCGGCGTCTTTCGACAATCTTGTTGCGACTAGGCCGCAGACCGCCGCGCTATCGCCGCTCAGGCAATCGCAACAGCATTCCCGGCTTCATCTGATCCGGATAGTCGCCGATCAAATCGCGATTGAGCCGAAACAATTCGCCCCATCGCGACGCGTCTCCCAGCGTTTGCCGGGCAATGGTCGCCAGGTCGTCTCCAGGACGAACCTGATACGTACGCGGCGCGGCGGCCGAATCGCCCTGCGGGGCCGGCGTCGCTTGCGCCGCATGCGTCGGCACGATCCGTTGCCCCGGAATAAAGCTGCCGCTCGAAATCATCTGGCGCACCCAAGCGGGATCGGCCTCGCGCGTGACCGCTTGCTCTGAGGCGTCGGCCGCTTCGATCGCCGGCGGCAAACGTTGCGGCAACGGCGACGCCGCTTCGTCTGTCTTCGTCGTGCTGGCGTTTTTCGCCGGCACATAGCTCGACGAGCCGCGATTGCTTGCCGTCGAAGCGAACGCCCGATTCAAACCGGCTTGCGGCCTTGGCCGGGCGAGTCGCTTTTCTGGCGACGGCTGTTTGACCTCGCTTGCGCGCCAAGCGCGATTTGCGGCGACGGCCGCTTCGCGCTTCTTCTTCGTTTCGCCGTCTGCGCTCGACTCGACAGACTCCGCCGCATCCACGCTTTTCGCAAGCGGCGGCGCAGCAGGCTCAACCTTTGCGACCGCCGCCGGTTCAAGAAGCTTTGTCGGCGTTTCCGCCGCCGGCGCTTTTTCTCCAACAAACCGCAGCGAGGCTTCCGGCGGCGTTTCGTTCGTCGGCGGCTCTTTTGCGACCGGCGCAGTCGCCGTCGCCGTTTCTTCCGGGGCCGGCTGCGGCTTTTCCGCTTGCCCCGGCGCCGTCGGTTCCGCAGTCGCCGCAGGGAGGGAAACACGAGACTTCGCAACGTCCGCCGGCTTCGGCTTATCGCTTACCACGGTCTCCGCTTTCGCTTCCGGCTCGGCCGCAGAAAAACGGCTGATCTCTTGCTTTAAAGGGGGCGCGGCGGCCAATTCGGCCAATTCGGCCTGGGGCGGCGCGGCGGCGGTCAGCGGCTTGTCCGGCGACTTCGCCGCAACGCTCTCTTCGTTCGGCGTTACGGTCGGCAACTCCTTCGGCGCGAGCGTCTCGGTCGCCGCGGCGGCGGCCGTTTGCTCGGCCTGTTCGGTCGCTTCGCTGTTGTTCAGCGGAATCGCAAAACGGGACGGAAAAGGAACGCGCGGCGAGACGGCGACCGGCTGTTGATAAACGGCCCTGCTCGTCGGCGACTCGGGCATCGTAATCACCGGCGACGCCGGGGCGTCGCGATCGGCGGCGATCGCAGTAGGAATTTCGGCCGCTTCAGCCGGAAGCACCGGCGCCGGGCGAGGATTGCTTGTAACCTGCGCAAGCAGCCACATCCGCTTGACGGCGGCGTAGGTCAAGACCGCGGCTAAACAGCCGACGATCGCAAATCCGATCCGAGCTTCCCTGCGCACCTTGTTCACTCCTTGCGACCGCCTCCTTTATCGGTCGGCGATCGACGCTAGCTGGAGTCGCGTTCTAACTCAAGCCCAATTCCCCCCGCGGCGTTAAACGCGTCGAGCGACGCGCAACTTGGCGCTGCGGCTGCGAGGATTTCGCAAGATCTCCTCTTCCGTAGGAATTATCGGCTTTTTCGTCATCGGTTCGAGGCGCGGATCTTCGCGAAACGCTTCTTTTACGCGACGATCTTCTAACGAATGAAAGCTGATGATCGCGATTTTACCGCCTAAACGGATAAAATCGGGCGCCGACTTCAAAATGCTTTCGAGCGAACTCAGCTCGCGATTGACCGCAATCCGCAAAGCTTGAAAGGTGCGCGTCGCCGGATGAATCCGCTCGCGCGCTCCCCGCGCCGGATAGCAGCTCGCCACCAAGTCGGCCAAATCCTTTGCTAGCAGAATCGGTTTTTCCTTTCGCCGCAAGCAAACTTTTTTCGCAATCCGACGGCTCAATCGCTCTTCGCCGTTTTGATAAATCAGATCGGCCAAATCTTTCTCGGCCAACAGGTTGACCAGATCGGCCGCCGTTTCGCCTTCGGTCTCGTCAAACCGCAAATCAAGCGGCCCGTCCGAATCGAAACTGAAGCCGCGGTTGCGATCGGCAAGCTGATCGCTCGATAAGCCCAGATCTAACAACAGACCGTCGATCGCATCGATCTCCAGCTCTTGCAGCACGCTCGGCAGTTCGCAGAAGTTCCGCTGCGTCACTTTGATCGGCAAGCCGCGCAATGACTGCTCGGCACGCTCCAGCGCCGCCAGATCGCGATCGCACGCGATCACCAGCCCCTGGTCGCCGACGCGCTCGGCGAGCTGCCGGGTATGCCCTCCTCCGCCCAACGTTCCGTCGGCAAAGGTTTGCCCCGGTTGCGGATCAAGAAAATCGAGAATCTCGGCAGGCAGTACGGATACGTGAACGGTCGAAGACATGCGGCGAGAAGACTCAACGAGAAACGGCTCAGATAGCGAAGCTCAATACCCTTTTCAGCTTACCGCATCGCCGCTCGCTCGGCATCGCCCTTGACTTTGTTCCGCCGCCGTACGTTCGAGCGAAAACATGAAAAAAACCTCGCCGCAGGCACATCCATGCGCCCGGCATCGGCGAGGTTGGCGAAGTCGACCGCTGCACTTGTCGCTTCGCCGATAGTTCGTCGGCAGGGAGACTCCTTCTCCTCAACAAGACGAACGGACGGACGTCGCATCAACGTCGCTCATCAGCGACTTGCCTAAAGGTAAGAATCGTTACGAACCGGTCAACCTGCGTTTCCTGCTATCACGCCCGCTAGCACCGCCTGATAGCACGCCTAAAGAATGACGCCGTTTGACGCTACGTCGCCCAAGGTTTCTTGAAGATTTTTTCAATCGCCACGCGCAGGCGACGCTAGCAACGCGTCGGAAGATTTCGCCGCGCAGCGATAAATTTTCGCATGTCGCCGCACCATTTTGTCTAGCGTAAAGTGGGCTTCGATACGGGCTCGGTTCGCCTTGCCGAGTTTCTCGCGCAGCTTTTCGTCGCCCATCAGCGCCACCACGCGGCCGACCAGCGCGGCCGGGTCGTCGGCGGCGGCGAGCTGGGCCGCCGATTCAGGCCCAAGCAGCTGAGCGACCCCTTCCACGTCGGTCGCGACGACCGGCAAACGGGCCGCCATCGCTTCGATCAACGCGTTGGGCATCCCCTCCCACCGCGACGATAAGACAAACAGATCAGCATCGGCTAATAGCTGCGGCACGTCCGAGCGGCGCCCCAAAAATTGTACGCAATTTTCCAGGTTCAACTTTCGCGCTCGCTCTTTTAAACTTGCCTCTTGCGGCCCGGCGCCCGCAATTTGCAACACCCAGTCGTCGGAATGCCGCAATACGTCTTGCAATGCGTCGAGCAACCGGTCAAAACCTTTTTGCGGGTCCAAGCGTCCCACGGCGATCATTCGCCTTCGTCGCTCGGTCGCCGCATCGGCGACTTGCCCATTGAATTCGATTTGCCCGTCAAACTCGGTCAAATCAACGCCGTTAGGCGTGACCAGCGCGCGCACCTGCAAAACCGTTTCGGCGAATTGCTTTAGGCGGCGACTCACGACTAACGTCAGATCGGCTTGCCGCGAATAATAGCTTTGCAACCAACGTCGCCAAGCGCCTTGCTCGACGACCCGCAACCCATGTATGAGTTTCGTCGTCCTTCGGTTTCCCAATGCGAGACTGGCGGCGACGTTCGCATGAAAAAGAAAGCTGTGCGTCACCTGCGGATCAAACTGACGCAGCAGCCGCGCTAGGCGCCGCACCGCGATCGGCAGTCGCCACTTCGAGTCGCACCGCAAAAACTGAACGTTCACCCCCTGCTCTTGCAACTGACGAACCAACCGATCGCGTCCCGCCGCCGGCCGCGACGCAAGCGAAACGACCATCACGTCAAATTCCGAGCGGTCGAGCCGGCAAGCCAAATTCGCCGCGCAGCGTTCGGCTCCCCCGACTTCCAACTCCGTAATCACCAGCGCCAGGCGAATTTTTCCTGAGCAGCCGTTTAAGTTTTCCGCAGACGTTTCAGACACGCTTCCGGCGACCTCGGGTAGAAAAAAAAGGGGGTTGCCAACTATATTAATAATGCGTCGCATGCGAACCTTTTTGACGCTCCAGCCTTTAACGCCCCCGCTTTATGACTAGCATCGAACAATACGACTATAGACTACCCAAAGATTTAATCGCGCAAGAGCCGCTGAAAAAAAGAGCGGACGCCCGGCTATTGGTGGTCGATCGCCAAGCGGGTCAAATCGAGCATCGCTATATCCGCGATCTGCCCGAAATCTTGCGCCCGACCGATCATTTGGTACTCAATAACACCAAAGTCGTCCCGGCGCGTCTGGTCGGCCGGCGGACCTTGACCGGCGGTCGCTGGCAAGGCTTGTATCTAGAGTCCGACGCCAACGGGCACTGGCTCGTGCTCGCCAAAACGCGCGGCAAAATCGCCGTCGGCGAGATGGTCACGCTCGAAGATCGCGAAACCAATCAAGATATTTCGCTGCGTCTGGTCGCCAACTTGGGCGCCGGCATGTGGGCCGTCGAACCGGAGTCGAGCGAATCGACCCTCGAAATTTTAGAACGCGTCGGCCGCGTTCCCCTGCCCCATTACATTCGCGAAGGCGAAATGATGCCCGACGACTGGCAACGGTATCAAACCGTCTTCGCCGAGCAACCGGGCGCCGTCGCCGCGCCGACGGCGGGGCTCCATTTTTCAGCCGATCTGCTCAACAAATTGAAGGCGCAAGATCTATCGGTCGACTACGTCACGCTGCATGTCGGCATCGGCACCTTTCGCCCCGTCTCGGTCGACCAGCTTGACGAACATGTCATGCATCAGGAATGGGGCGAAATTCGCGAAGAAGCGGTCGAAAGCATCTTGCGCACCAAGGCCGCAGGCGGCCGCGCCATCGCCGTCGGCACGACCGTCGCCCGCGTTCTAGAAACGGCGGCCCGCCCTGGCAAGCTGCAAGCTTGGCGCGGTCAAACCGACCTGTTCATTCGCCCGCCGTTCGATTTTCATGCGGTCGACGCGCTTCTGACCAATTTTCATCTTCCCAAATCGACGCTCCTGATTCTGGTCCGAACGTTCGGGGGGGACGAGCTGATGCGCGAAGCCTACGCCGAGGCGATTCGCGAAGAGTACCGCTTCTACAGCTACGGCGACGCGATGCTCATTTTGTAGTCCGCGGCGTAGCCCGGTCGAATCGCGTCGGCAAACGGCGTATACTCTGCTAGCAGTCAGAGTTTGCGCCCAACCCACCGAAAGGAGTCGCTATGAGCATCGCTCAAGTTGAACATATTCTTGTCGTTCCCACCGCCGAATTTCGGAATTTGGGCCACTTTCAAGGCTTCTCGCCCGATGCGACGCGCTATCTCGATCACCTGCTGCAACCGCAAATGATCAGCTTCCGCCCTCGTCCCGCGATGGAAGAAGACCCCAGTTTCAAACAACTGATTCCGTACGTCATTTTCGAGCATGTCGACGCCGACGGCGTCATCTCGGTTTTTCAATACGTACGCGGCAAAGGGCAAGGCGAAGCTCGTCTGCACAGCAAACGCAGCGTCGGCGTCGGCGGACACATTTCGAGCGAAGACGCCGCCGAGCATCTCTCGGGCAATCCGTACGAAGAAGGGATGCGCCGCGAACTGGCCGAAGAGGTCGAGATCGGCAGCGACTACGAAATCGAATGCGTCGGCTTAATCAATGACGATCAAAACCCGGTCGGTCAGGTTCACCTCGGCGTCGTGCATCGTTGCCGGGTCGCTCAACCGTCGGTCACCCCGCGCGAGAGCGAAATTATCGAAGCCGGTTTCGTGCCGGTTACGCAACTGCTGAGCGAATTGGATCGCTGCGAAACCTGGTCGAGCATTTGCCTCGAAGCGCTCTACGGTTAGCATTCAAGTCTGATCTAGTTGGCGTTTACCCTCGATCGCACCGTGACTGATTTACCGATTTATCTCGACAATCACGCCACGACCCGGCTCGACCCGCGCGTGCTGGAGGCGATGACCCCTTATTTTCTTAAACAGTACGGCAACGCCGGCAGCGTCGGTCATTTGTTCGGCGAAGCGGCCCGCGAAGCGGTCGAGCGCGCTCGCGAAACGCTGGCCGGCGGTCTCGGCGCCTCGGCCAACGAGATCCTCTTCACCAGCGGCGCGACCGAAAGCAACAACCTGGCGATTCGCGGCGTTTGGCAACATCGCCGCCGCCGCGGCAACCATGTCGTTAGCGTCACGACCGAGCACAAAGCGGTGCTTGATCCGCTTGCCAAACTGGCGCGGCTCGGCGCCGAGGTCACCCTGCTTTCGCCGCAGCCGCAAGGCGCCGCCAACGCCGGCCAAATCGATCCGCAACAACTGGCCGACGCGCTTCGCGACGACACGGCGCTCGTCTCGATCATGGCGGCCAACAACGAAATCGGCGTGCTCCAACCGCTGGCCGAAATCGGTCAAATTTGTCAGCGACGCGGCATCCCTTTCCATTGCGACGCGACGCAAGCCGTCGGAAAAATGCCGCTCGATTTCGACTCGCTGGGGATCGACCTGGCCAGCTTTTCCGCCCACAAGTTTTATGGCCCCAAAGGGTGCGGCGCGCTATACGTTCGCAGTCGCGGCAAACGCATTCGGCTTGAGCCGCAAGTCGAAGGCGGAGGCCAAGAGCGCGGGCTTCGCAGCGGCACGCTAAATGTCCCCGGCATCATCGGCATGGCGGCGGCCCTAGAGGGGTGTCTCGATGAAATTTCGACCGAAATCCCCCGCCAAGCCGAAATGCGCGATCGCCTGTGGGCCGAGCTGCAAGCGGCGATTGCCGGGGTCACGCTTAATGGCCCCGCTTGTACGCCCGAGCTTCGACTTGCCGGAAATTTGAACGTTTCTTTCGCCGGCGTCGACGGCGAAGCGCTGATGATGAACGTTCGCGAAATCGCCGTATCTTCAGGCAGCGCATGCACTTCCGCCAATCCTACGCCCAGCCATGTGTTGCAGGCGATCGGTCTGAGCGAAGATGCCGCCCGCAGCAGCCTGCGATTTGGACTTGGCCGATTCAACACGCCTGACGATATTGAATTTGCCGTGCGGCACGTTTCGGCGGCGGTGGCCCGACTACGCCAACTGGTCAAACCGAGCTAAAGGGTCGTCGACAGCCGACGAATTCAGGCGAATACGAACGCCCGGACTTTCTTTTTTGGGCCGATTCGTATAATTTAGACATCACAATATGTGAAAAAATCATTTCCCCAAAACAATTTGAGGAGCGGAATAGCGATGGCGGTTGAAGTGACCGAAAGTGCGGCGGCAGAAGTCAAACGCATTATCAGCGACCAAAAGCATGATCCGAGCACGATGCTGCGTCTGGGCATTTCGGGCGGCGGTTGCAGCGGATTCTCGTACAGCATTTCGCTGACGCAAGACTTCGACGACGAAAAAGACAACAAATACGACTTCCACGGAGTTCCGGTCGTCGTCGACAAGAAAAGCCTTCTGTACCTAGATGGCACGACGGTCGACTTCTACGAAGGAATCGATCGTCGCGGGTTCGCGTTCAACAACCCGAACGCCGTCAAAACCTGCGGCTGCGGCAGTTCGTTCCAAGCGTAACCCGCCGACAAACGCTCAGAAAAAAAAAGCCGCGACAAACGTCGCGGC
>JBITAD010000112.1:0-4144 GCA_044439945.1 Blastopirellula sp. JB062 | reverse complement strand
CAAAGCGAAAAACGAGGTCGATTTACACGCATCCTTCATCCGCCGCTAACCGGCGGCGCATAAAAAAACGGATGTCGTCGGGACTGCACGCCGGCGACATCCGCTATTTTGTTGCGTGGAATACTCGAGGCTTGGTTTCCCTTTTCCGATTGGACCGAAAAACGCGTACGTTCTCATTCACGCTTAACGAACTGATTGGATCGGGACGTTCGCCCAAAAATCCGTTACGAGCATCCCAAGCGATTCCCGCAGTTGCGGCAGTCGTAATACGCTCCGCTAGGAGCGTTCAGGCCGCCGCAACGATTGCAAATAGGAGCGTCTGAAGGCGACGTCGCGCTGGGCCAATTGGTCAAAGATCGATTGACGAGCCACGATTCGCCCCCCTATGTTTTGGCTGTCTCCTGGTCAACTTGCGGCGTCGTGTACGTCCCATCCGCTGGGTCGACGTCCGCTTTCCTTGCCCTCGGGTACAACGCCGGCATCTCCCTGTCCGACGCGATATCGCTCCCATCGGCCAATCCCTGACCATGTTGACCGACGTTCATCCCGCCGTCGGACCACTGCTGCAAGCCATCCTGCCGTAGCGGCGGCGTCATCTCGTTGATGAGCGATTCGCCGCGATAGGTTTCGATGAAGTCGTTACCATACCCGCTTCAAAATCTTTTGGCTAGCCATTGAAAAAATGGAATTGATGGCGCTAACTGCAATGGGCGATTCTTGACTTGACGTTATCTCGAACGCTTCAAATCGAACGTGCGGAAAGTTGCGCGAAAGCGCTTTGAGCGATACCTGTACTGCAAGGCGATCGAACATGCGATTCTGCGGGAATCGATCAACCCGCCGATGGCGCTTTCTGCTTTCGCCATGATGATGAACGACTCGTCCTGCACGCGAGATAAGATAAAGCCAAGCCGCTAAACGTCCTTCATGAACTGCGCGTACTCGGCAAGCCGGATCGCAATTTATGGGCGTATCGTCCCCTATGAAAGGGATAAATTGCAACAACTTCGGCGGCTCTTTAGATTCAAGGATGTGCGAAAACAAAGTTTTACTGCTTAGGATGCAATTGCTGGGCGATTTGCATGCGACTAGGCAAAAGAGGGTGTCGTGCTAGTCTGGCCAGTCTTAAGCAGCGCCATGAATCGAGATTCCATGATCGAAGAAAGTCGCCTACGTTCCAGCGGTCTCAAGGCCTGGAGATTTTTCGCATCGTTGGCCTTGATGGCGGCGATTTGGGGCTTGCTGATGGCGGCGGTCGTTTGGGGGAAGCTTGGATTCTTTTATGCGATATTGCTTGCGCTGACGGGACCTTTCGCCGCGATTAGTCATCTAGGCGTTCTCATCTCGGCGCCGGTGTTGCAATGGAGAGTTCGTCTGCTGATTTGCGCCTCGCTCTTAACGATCTTGACGTACGTCATGATCGCCCACTCGGGCATGGTCGAATCAGTCGATTCGGCTATCTCGTGGGGCTTGATGATTGTAATGCAGTTTGGGCTGGTCGCCGCCGGTTGCACGGTTGTGACGCGGCTGCGACAACATCGGCTGATCGCTCCACGCAATTATTCGTTGTGGGGATTGATTGCGACGGTCACCACGCTCTGCATCGGCTTGGGCGTGCTGCGTGCGATTGCGGTCGCCGGCGAGATGACGTTCGCATCTTTCAAGGAGAGTCAGTACCATGCGTTTATCGCGCTGACGATCATGAACGCCGGCGACGCGATGGGACCTACGTTGGCGCTGCTGCCTACCCGACGTCGTTATCGCGTCTTGTTACTTGTTCTAGGCGTTCCGCAAGCGATCTTGCTGACGATCGCTGTCTTGGGCGTTCACGATTGGGCGATCCCTAATCAACCGGTACTGCCGATTCGAGTAGGGATATTTTTCGCCGCGGCACAAGCGATGAGCGTTTCGCTGAGTCTGCTGCCGATTTTATTGGCGCCCAGCGACGCATCAGGCTCTCAGGCCGACTCGCAGCAAGATCAAACAGATCCGGTCACGCATGCTGAGATGACATAGAAGGGCGACAGCGTTTACTCTGGCGTAATCGCTTCAAACAGCGCCAAACTTGCGGTAAAGCCGTGCATAAAGTTTTGCCCGGCGACAGGGCCAAGTTCGCCCATAGCGAAGATGCCGGCCGCGGGGATTTCGCCGCAGGCGGATTGCAAGCAATCGGCGTCATGATTGGGGGTCGAGAAGAGTCGCGTGCCTCGGCCATTGCAAGTGAAGACGAGCGCGCCCAACGGTGCGGCGTCCGACTCTTTTTCAAGCAATTGTTTCAGATCGGCGTCGGCTGAATGTTCGTCACGCACGTGAAACTGGATCGTCTGGCCGGGGCGGACGTAGTCGCTGACCGCGACACCGCCGGTCTCTTGATTGACGCCGATCACATTGCGAATGATGAAATCGCCCGGCTCAAACTTTTCGCGATATTCATCGACTACTTGGCCGACGTGCAGACCCCGATTCACCAGTTGCTGATCGCTGGTCGGCAACTCGGCGAAGATCTCGCGTATCACTTCTAAGGGGGGGCGACCGCCGAGCAGATGAATTTCGTTACGCTCGCTTTTGGTAATGACCATCGGTTGGCCAATGGGCCGACAACCTTGCGAAACGACGGAACGGATTCGGACCGCACCATGCAAGTAAAGGGCGGTTGCGCCGCTCTTTTTGACCTCGCGGCCATGTACCAGCAAGTTTTCGCCTGGCGCTTGTCCGCCGCTGGCCATGCCGCCGATGATCGGCACGCCGGGCTGATCTTCGTTTAAGCGAGCCAGCAAAGCGTCGGCCGGAAAGCTGAAGGGTTCGCCCATTAGTAGCAAAGTCGCGTCTTGGGGCCATTGCGCCGGTAACGACTCGTTCCAGCCGACGAAAGATCCGCCGTCGGGCGTACGCTGAAACTCTAGGTGCATCGGCGTCAGTTCGACCCCTGGCAGATGAGCGAGCCAAAGCGAGATCGCCGGCGCATGTTCGATCTCGCGGCCGACGCCGACGATCGCTTCGCCGGTCGAGCCGAATAAATTGTCCGTACCTAGCAGTTCGCACATCTGACCCGCGATCGTTTCGAGTCGGTCGGCATGTTGCGGCGAGACGAACACGATCGCCAGATCGACCGGAGCCGCAAGTTGATCGAGCGCTTCGCGCACCGTTTGGGCGACGGCGTCTTCCGTCGCTTCGTGCGTCGAGAGAGCGGCGGCGAATTTTAAGGCGTTGGACGACATAGGCGACACTCTTGCGGCGGCGAATCAATAGAGGAGGAAAAGGCGACGCGCCCCTGGTTTAATCGTGGGCCGCTTCCCATCGCGGCGCCGGCTTTTGGCCGATGACGCCTTCTTCCGGACTGCTGGCCGATGCGTACAGTCGCTTCGGTATGCGGCCTCCTAAATACGAAAGACGGCCCGCTTCGATACCGCACTTCATCGCAACCGCCATGCGGAGCGGATCTTCGGCGTGGGCGATCGCCGTGTTGAGCAAGACGCCGTCGACTCCAAGCTCCATGGCGATCGCCACATCGCTTGCGACGCCGACCCCGGCATCGACGATCACCGGATAATCAGGATCGCCATCTTTGAGATATTCGAGGCATATCCGGAGATTATTGGCGTTTAAAATGCCTTGCCCCGAACCGATTGGGCTGCCGGCCGGCATCACCGCCGCCGCGCCCAAATCTTTCAGGCGTCGCGCAATGACCGGATCGTCGGTCGTATAGCACAAGACCTGAAATCCTTCTTTCACCAGTTGCTCGCAAGCTTCTAACGTTTCGACCGGATGCGGCAACAGCGTTTTGGTATCGGCCAAACATTCGAGCTTGACCCAGTCGGCGCCGGGGTTCTCGAGCCCTTCTAAAATTTCGCGCCCCAGACGAGCGGTACGCACGGCGTCGCGAGCGTTGTAACAGCCCGCCGTATTGGGTAACAACGTATAACGATCGAGATCGATGTAGTCGAGAATGTTGCGGCCGAGCGGATCGTACAACTTTTCGCGACGGACCGCGACCGTCAGACAATCGGCGCCCGAGAGGGCGAGCGCCTGTTGCATGATTTCAAAAGTTTCGTACTTGCCGGTGCCGACGATCAGGCGAGAGTTGAGCAGGTGCGAGCCGATTTTTAACGGTTCATGAAATTGAGTCATTTCAGTGACGTTCATT